>JAYUWQ010000545.1:0-1617 GCA_043753485.1 bacterium | reverse complement strand
CTGGTCCACTCCCGCTTCAATTCCGCCCGCCGTCCTTCCCATGCCGCCGGCGTGGAAGCCCCCGGCAGCAAGGGTGCCAAAGCGGGCACTCCCGCAGGAACGAGATCGGGTGGCCGCAGTAAATCGATCTCCCCCTTTTCATCAGCAGGACCCGGAGTGGCGAAGAGCAGCGAAACCAAGACAAGGCAGATAGAATACCATTTCATGATAAGGTGAAAACTCGCCGCCAGCAGCCCTGTGCGATACCGGCATTTTGCCTGAATGAGTATTTCTGACCACCGGTCGAATTCTGGGAGAGATCCACGACTGCCCGGACATTTGCATCTTTGACTGAAGCGCCCCCAACCAGGCCGGGATTCCGGAATGCGGCTGAGCGGCACCGCCGGAAGCAACTGATTATGCAGTCCGGTTAGCATCAGGCGAATCACAGCGGCTGACTTTGGGTGGAAAAAGTGCTGCTTTTTCTTCGAAGGTGCTGCCTGGACGCAAAATGCCGGAAACTATAAAATCGAACCGGACCCGGAAGCGCAGGAGATCGATCCCCAGACCCGAAAAAATCCAGCCCCGCATCCTTCAATCTCAACAGCGGCCTTGTGCTCTTCGCAACCCCTCCCGCGCCGCGCCTGGGTGGAGGAGGCCAACCACCGCTTCCGTTTCGCAGAGCCGTAGTTCGTCAGCTGCCGGGGCTTCAACTCGCCCACGAATCCGACGGCAACATCTTCAACCGGCAGGACCTCAAAAGCGTCGAGATCAAAAAGAGGCTAAAAGTAGTTAGCCCTTCTTTCCCGCGGGAGTTCCCGATTCTGGATCATCTCGTGTTTCGGCACTCTTCTCCAGCCTGTGGCGGAGAGAAAGCAGCACCCGTTGAAAAGCTTTGAGGTCTGGTAAATCAAGGCCGTGCGTGATTTGATTCACCCACGGTGCCTGCAGCGCCATCGCCGCTTCATAAGCTTGTTTGCCTTTTGCGGTCAAAACGACCAGTTGAGCGCGGCGGTGGTGCGGATTGGCTTTGAACGTGAGGAATTCCAGTCGGTGCAGATCATTCACGATGCGCTGCACGTTCTGGCGGTTGGTCCCCAGATTCCGGGCAATCCCAGCCACGCTCTGCGGTGGGCCGGCACGGACAATCGCGCCAAGGATTTGCCATCGGGTTCCGGTCAGTCCAAGATGAGCCGCCAAACGGTCACCGGCATTCAGGATGAGACTGCCAACCCGGAAGAGTTCCATCGTCAGAGTGGTCAAGATCTCGCCGGCGGGGGTGCGGTGGGGTGGTGGAGGCATGGGTGGTTTGAACAGATATTGACATCATGATGTCAATTTGATTTCATCTTGGTGTTCCACCCAAATTCATCCATGCCAAATGAAACTGTCCACTGATATGACCACCAAAAAAAAATGGCTGCTTTTCCTGCCCGCGGCAATTGCCGGCCTCAGTTCGCTTTCTCCAGCCCGCGCGGAGAGCCCCGCCGGTCAGTGGAAGGGGGAATTCAACTCGCCCCGTGGGCAGCAAAAATACCAGTTCGACTTCAAGGTGGCGGATGGGAAGCTGGTCGCCACGGCAGCGGCGGAGATGGGGGATCAGAAGCGGGACGTGGAGTTCATCGATGAAAAGTTCGA
>JAYUWQ010000544.1:0-3923 GCA_043753485.1 bacterium | reverse complement strand
TGACCCTGATCAACGACGGGCTGTTCCCCCGCTTTTTCACCCACGACGGTTCCCTGCGTTACCGCTGGCAGCCGGACAGCCGGAGTTTCACCTTCAGCTACAACCAGCGCGGCCATCAGGTCTTCCGCGTTATCGCGGTCGACCGCGGCACGGCCACGGTCCGGGCGCTGGTGGAGGAATCTTCGGCGACCTTCATCGATTACAACGAAAAAACCTGGCACCGGTTCCTCGATGAAACCAAAGAGCTGATCTGGATGTCGGAGCGCGATGGCTGGTGCCATCTTTACCTCTACGATGCCACCAGCGGACAGGCGAAAAACCGGATCACCTCCGGGGACTGGGTGGTGCGCCGGGTGGAGTCGGTGGATGAAAAAGCCCGGCAACTGTGGTTTTACGCCTCCGGCCAGTGTCCCGGGGAGGATCCCTATCACCTGCACCTTTGCCGGGTGAATCTGGATGGCACTGGTTTTGTCAGGCTGACGGAGGGGGATGGCACCCACCGGGTGACTTTTTCACCGGACCGCCAGTGGCTGATTGATTCGTGGTCGCGGGCGGACCAGCCGGCTATCACCGAACTGAGGCGGGCCTCAGATGGCCAACTGGTGTCGACTCTCGAGCGCGGCGACATCACGGCCCTCCTCGCCACCGGTTGGCAGCCTCCCGAACGGTTCACCGCCAAGGGACGGGACGGGCAGACGGACATTTACGGCACCATCGTCAAGCCCTCCCACTTTGATCCCGCAAAAACCTATCCGGTTTTGGAGGAAGTGTATGCGGGTCCGCAGGGTGCCTTTGCGGCCAAGGAATTCACCGTGGCGGCGCGGCAGCATGCTCTGGCGGAATTGGGGTTCATCGTGGTGCAGGCGGATGGCATGGGGACAAATCACCGGGGAAAGAAATTCCATGAAGTGGCTTGGAAAAACCTGGCCGATGCCGGTTTCCTGGACCGGATTGCGTGGATGAAGGCCGCGGCCGCGGCGCGGCCATGGATGGACCTGACGCGGGTGGGGATTTATGGTGGATCAGCCGGTGGCCAGAATGCAATGCGGGCCCTGATTGATCATGGGGATTTCTACCGGGCCGCCGCTGCGGATTGCGGGTGTCACGACAACCGGATGGACAAGATCTGGTGGAACGAACAATGGATGGGCTGGCCCGTGGATGAAGCCTATGAGCGCAGTTCCAATGTGGCCCATGCCGCGAAGATGCAGGGAAAACTTTTCCTCAGCGTGGGCGAAATGGACTCGAATGTGGATCCGGCGAGCACCATGCAGGTGGCGGCGGCGCTGGTGAAGGCCGACAAGGATTTCGAGTTGCTCGTCATGCCGGGCAGTAATCACGGGGCCGGCGAAAAACCTTATGCGTCACGCCGCCGGATGGATTTTTTCGTGAGACACCTGATGGGACGTGAACCGCGTTGGCAGCCATAATCACATGAAGGAATCTGTTGTTATTCTGGGGCAGGGAATCATCGGGCTGTGCAGCGCGTGGTATGCGACGCGGCGGGGCTTTGCGGTCACCGTGATTGACCGGCAGCCGTTGGCGCAGAATGGCTGTTCGTTCGGGAATGCGGGCATGATTGTGCCGAGTCATTTTGTGCCTCTCGCGGCCCCGGGGATGGTGGCGCTCGGGCTGAAGTGGATGTGGAATCCGGAGTCGCCGTTTTACATCAAGCCCCGGCTGGACAGCGGCTTGATGGGCTGGGCCCTGAAGTTCTGGCAGGCCGCCACGCCGGCCCATGTGCAGCGCAGCGCCCCGGTCCTGCGGGATCTGAACCTCGCCAGCCGGGCTTGTTACGAAGAGTTGGCAGCCTTGCCGCAGCTGGAGTTTGGTCTCGTGAAAAAGGGCCTGCTGATGTTGTGCCGCACCGCCCATGCCCTGGAGGAGGAAGCGCAGGGGGCCGAAAAGGCGCGCGCTCTCGGGGTGCCGGCGGAGGTCCTGGATGAAGCGGGGACAGCGGCCCTTGATCCCGGCGCACGGTTCAGCATCACCGGGTCTGTCTATTATCCGAGGGACTGTCATCTGTCGCCGGACCGGCTCATGGCTGGCCTCGTGGCCGATTGTCAGGCGCGGGGCGTGCGGTTTTTGCCGGAGCGGGAAGTCACCGGCTGGAGCCGGGAAGGAGGGCGGTTGCGGGCGGTGCAGACCAACCAGGGCGAGGTGGAGGGCGGGCAATTTGTGCTCGCCGGCGGGGCGTGGTCGGGCGAGGCGATCCGTCCGCTGGGACTGCGGTTGCCCATGCAGGCGGGAAAAGGGTATTCCGTGACCCTGCCGCAGCCGCGTCAACTGCCGGAGATCTGCTCCATCCTGACCGAAGCACGGGTGGCGGTGACGCCGATGCAGGGCCGGCTGCGGGTGGGGGGGACGATGGAAATCGCGGGCCTGAACACCACCGTTTCGCCGCGGCGGGTGCAGGGCATCATCCGGGCATTGCCGGATTATTATCCGGAATTCAGTCCGGGGGATTTTGAAGGAATCGAGCCTTGGGTGGGGCTGAGGCCATGCTCGCCGGATGGGTTGCCGTATTTGGGCCGGACGGGAGCGGCGGACAATTTGATTGTGGCCACCGGTCACAGCATGATGGGGCTGAGCCTCGGGCCGGTCACTGGTCAAATCGTGAGCCGGCTTCTTGATGGCGAAGCCCCCGGGCATCCGCTGGAACTGCTCTCGCCGGACCGGTATGCCAGTTGTTAAAGATAAGCTGGGACTGGAGAAGTCCCGGAACCAAGGAGATGGAACGCCCGGCTTGATTTTCGGGGGGGCTGGGAGATACTTAAGCAAGCGTAAGTATTTTTACCGCCCCACCTGCCTTTGATTATGCCCCTTTCCGCCTTTGGTTTCCGCATGGCTGCTTTGCCGCGCGGAGTCGCTGTTCTGTTGATTTGGCTCTGCCTGGGCCTTCCGGCAGGAGCTGCCCGGTTCAGCCGGGTGGTAATCGACCCCGGCCATGGCGGCCATGACAATGGCGGTCAATTCGGCTACCTCTACGAAAAACATCTCGCGCTCGATGTTTCCTTCCGGCTGCAACGGTTCCTGGAGGGGAAGGGGATCAAGGTGGTGCTCACCCGGCAGCGGGATGAATTCATCACCTTGGAAGACCGCCCGGCGGTGGCCAACCGCATCGCCAAATCCGTCTTCGTCAGCATCCATTTCAACTGGGTCAGTTATGCCGGGCCCGCCGGGACGGAGACGTGGTATTACAATACTCAAGGCCAGCAGTTGGCGGCGCAAATCCAGAATCTGGTGGCCGCAGGACTGGGCACCCCTAACCGGGGGGTGAAGTTTGCCCGCTTCAAGGTTCTGCGTTCCTGCAATATGCCCGGGGCGCTGGTGGAGGGGGGATTCCTCTCCACCTCCAATGACCGGGCGAGGGTGCTGGACCCCCGTTACCGGCAGCGGCTTGCGGAATTGATCGGAGAAGGCATCCTGCGTTACCGCCGGATGTAGCGTGCCACGCCCGGCTGACTTTGCCCTTATTTCCGATGTTCCGCATTTTTGACCGCTATCTTGGCCGGCAGATTCTCGTGTCGACATTTTTTGCGGTCGCGGTGCTCAGCGTGGTGCTGGTGCTCGGGCAGATCTTCAAAAAGCTCCTCGACAAACTGGTGGAAGGCACCCTGCCGCCGGAAGCGATTCTCAAATTCATCGGTTATTCCTTTCCGTGGTCCCTGTCCTTCACCGTTCCGTGGGGTATCCTGACCGCGGTGCTGCTGGTTTTCGGAAGGCTTTCAGCGGATAACGAATTGATTGCCCTGCGGATGAGCGGGCAGAGTCTGCGGCGCATTTGTCTGCCCGTTTTTGTGCTGGCCCTCCTCGCCTCGGGATTTTGCCTTTGGATCAATACGACGGTGGCACCGCATTCCTTTTCCGAAATCCGGCGCACGACCCAGCAGGCCGTGCTGAATGACCCCAAAGCCATTTTC
>JAYUWQ010000543.1:0-3927 GCA_043753485.1 bacterium | reverse complement strand
CGTCGGGCCACTCGGTGTGGAAGGGTTTGCCTTCGGGTTTGTCGAGGCGCTCGTAGGTGTGGGCGCCGAAGAAGTCGCGCTGGGCCTGGAGGAGGTTGGCGGGGAGGCGGGCGGCGCGGTAGCTGTCGTAGTAACCGAGACTGGCGCTGAAGGCCGGGACGGGGATGCCGTTGGTGACGGCGAGGGCGACGGTTTCGCGCCAGGATTGCTGGAACTTGTTGAGCAGGTCCTTGAAGAAAGGATCGAGCATCAGGTTGGTCAGGGCCGGGTTGCCACGGTAGGCGTCGGTGATGCGGTTGAGGAAACGGGCGCGGATAATGCAACCACCCCGCCAGATTGCGGCGATTTTGCCGAGATCAAGGTTCCAGTCCTTCTTCTCGCCCATGGTTTTGATGAGATCGAGGCCCTGGGCGTAGGAAATGATTTTGGAGGCAAAGAGAGCGTCATGCACTTTGTCCACGAGGGCTTTTTTCTCGAGGCTGATGTTGGCAACCGGGCCGTGGAGGTGTTCGCTGGCAGCGAGGCGTTGTTTGCGCTGGCTGCTGAGGATGCGGGCTTCAACGGCGGCGTTGATGGTGGAAATGACGACGGCATTTTCCACGGCATTCTGCAGGGTCCACTGGCCGGTGCCTTTTTGCCCGGCTTTATCGACGATGAGTTCGACGATGGGGGTGCCGGTTTCCTCGTCTTTCTGTTCGAAGATTTTGCTGGTGATCTGGATGAGGTAGGATTCGAGGTCGCCTTCGTTCCATTCGGTGAAGACGGCGGCCATTTCGTCGGAGGTGAAACCGGCGGCCTTGAAGATGTTGTAGGCTTCGCAGATGAGCTGCATGTCGCCGTATTCGATGCCGTTGTGAACCATTTTGACGTAATGGCCGGCCCCGCCGGGACCGATATGGGTCACGCAGGGCTCGCCGCTCACTTTGGCGGAGATGCTTTCGAAGATGGGCTTCATCACCTCCCAGGTGCTGGCCGGACCGCCGGGCATGATCGATGGGCCTTTGAGGGCGCCTTCTTCGCCGCCGGAGACGCCGGCTCCAATGAAGCGAAGACCCATCTCGGAGAGTTCGGCATCGCGGCGTTCGGTGTCGGTGTAGAGGGAGTTGCCGCCGTCGATGATGATGTCGCCTTTATTCAGGAGAGGGACGAGGGCTTCGATCACCGCATCGACGGGACCGCCGGCTTTGACCATGATCTGGATCTTGCGGGGAGTGGAGAGGGATTCGACGAAATCCTCGAGCGTGCGGCAACCCACGAGTTTTTTCTCGGGATTATCGGCGATGAATTGGTCCGTGACGGCGGTGGTGCGGTTATAAACACTGACTTGGAAGCCGCGGCTTTCCACGTTGAGGACGAGGTTTTGGCCCATGACGGCCAAGCCGATTAATCCGAAGTCGCTTTTGCTCATAGTCTATCTGGTTTTGCTCTTGAAGTGGGGGAGGGGCGGGAGTTTGGGGAGGGGCAAAGTGTCCCTCTCCCCTTGGTTGGCAATGGAAAATGCGCCTGTAATGATCACATTGGGTCCTGAACCCATTCCGGAAATTCCGCCAGCGGCTTCCGGTTCATGGGGTGCGCAAATTTGCTTCATGGGCCGGGTCCGGGATACCGAGGAAGGGCGTCCACTGCGGGGGATCACCTATTCGGCGTATGGTCCGATGGCGCTTTTGGAGATGGAACGGCTCGCGGCGGATCTGCAGGCAGAATTCGGTGCGCACCCGCTGCGGCTGCACCACCGGACGGGATTTGTGGCCAACGGGGAAGCCTCCCTGCTCATCGCGGTGGGCGGCCGGCACAGTGCGGAAACGTTTGCACTGTGCGCCGAGTATGTGCGACGACTCAAAGTGTCCGTGCCGGTCTGGAAACATCCTGAGTTTCTCCCCTCCGCGCCCTGACGGTCCCTGCCCATGAATCTGCCCAATCAACTCACGGTTTCCCGGCTGGTGCTGACCGTCATTTTTGTGGCCACGACGGCCTTGCCGTGGGCCTATGCGTTCACCGTGGGGTTGTTTCTCTTCAGCGTGGCCTCCATCACCGATTGGCTGGATGGGAAGATCGCCCGGGAGCGGAATCTGGTGACCGCCTTCGGGCAATTGATGGACCCGCTGGCGGATAAAGTCCTGATGGCGGCGGCTTTTATCACCTTGATGGAAAAGGACCTGATGCCGGGGTGGCTGGTGATTGCGATTCTGGCGAGGGAATTCCTCGTGACCGGCCTGCGTCTGGTGGCGGGCGCCCGCGGAGCGGTGCTGGCGGCGGACAAACTGGGGAAACAGAAAACCATCTGGCAGATCGTAACCGCCTGTTATCTGCTGGTCTATCTGGCGTCGCGGGAGGAACCGCTGGCGTGGGTGCGTCCATTGTTTGATTGGCCGTCGCTGGGTTTCCAGATCCTTCACCCGCTGCTGCTGGGATTGACCCTCGCGACGACACTGTATTCTGGATTCGCCTACTTTTGGAAGAACCGGGCCATGGTGATGCAGGAAATGTGACCGCCCTCCCCGGGTCAGGGTTGCCAGAAAAACGAATTTCTGCTCTTCGTATGGAAATTGCGGATGCGAGGGCACTTTACCTCTCCAGATTCCGTGCCACACTCTCCCTTCATGAACACCGATCCATCCAGTGCCCCGCAATCTTCCGCTGTCCGGCGTGCCCTCGTGCTCGCGGGCAGCACCGTCCTGTTCGCCGCATCCTGCGAGACTCCGAACTACGGGCCGGATGGGAATGTTTTCGCCCCGCCGCGGTACGGTTATGGTAGTCCCCAAACCGGCAACACAGGGCGCCCTGCCAGTTCCACCAAACCTTCCGACAGCCGCAAAACCCCGGACATCAAACGGGACCCTTCCGACACCACGGTGGATATCACGCCTCCGGACGCGAAGCCCGAAACCAAACCGGCGACCGATACCGTGGAATCCACGACTCCCCCGGACACGACGCCTGCCACCGATCCTTCCACTCCGGAAAGCAAACCATCGGACACCAGCTCCACGGTTGAATCCAAGCCGGCGGTGACGCGTGAAGACCTTCCTTTCGGGCAACCTGTGGTCGGGAAAAAAGGCTTCGTGTATAGCCCCTACGCCCCGGACAAAGGCCAAGTGGATGTCGATGGGATTCCGGCCGGCACCAAGGTGAAATGCCCTTACACCGGTAAAGTGTTCCGCGTTCCCTGATCCCATGGGGATGGGTTGGTGACATGCCGGCTGGACCGGACTTGGTCTCCTTTCCGGCGCAGGCTGCCTCCCGGCCTGCGCCGCTTCATTTTTCCGCCAACCCTTACCGGAACCGTCCTTTTTATCCATTTCCCGCTGCTTCCCGGCTGATGAATCCTTTTCAAGGCATGTCTCTCGCGGTTTTCGGCCCCGGCTTGCTCGGCGGCTCCCTGCTGCTGGATGCCCGGGCCCGCGGTGTCCGGGAATTGCGCGTCTGGGGACGCCGGGAGGAATCCCTCCGGCAAGTGCGGGAGCGGGGTTTGGCCGATCTGGCCAGCACCGATGCCCAGGTGGTGGCCAACGGGGCGGATTTCCTCGTCCTTTGTGTGCCTGTGGGTGGCATGAAGGCGCTCGCCGGTTCCATCGCCCAAGCCACCTTGGGCGGGAAACCGGTGGTTACCGATGTCGGCAGTGTCAAAGCCTCCGTCCTCGCGGAAGCGGGAGCGGTCTTCCGGCAGGCGGGCATCCCCTTCGTCGGCAGCCATCCCATGGCTGGAGCGGAGGTGGCGGGATTGGAAGCGGCCCGGGCCGGCCTGTTCCAAGGGGCCGCCTGCATCCTCACTCCGGAACCGGATACCGATCCGGAGGCCTTGGGAAAAGTAGACGCCTTCTGGCAGGCGCTCGGCTGCCGCACCGCCCACATGGCTGCCGACCGGCACGATGAAGTGGTCGCCCGGATCAGCCATCTGCCCCACCTCGCGGCGGTGGCCGCGACCCT
>JAYUWQ010000542.1:0-1620 GCA_043753485.1 bacterium | reverse complement strand
GATCAGGAACCATGGGAATACAGAAAATAAATGGTGGGAGGGGAGAGGGAAAAAGGAATCAGCCGCCGTGCCCGGTCTCCCCGGGAAACACCGTGCCGTCGGCCTAAAACAGGAAACGCAGCTCCGCCACCGCATGGCGGAGCGGGCTAAGTCGGAACGCTGGCAGGCAGGGCATCACGGGTTAATCACAGCACGCGGCGGTCTGAATGCAACCGGGACGCGGGCCGTCCATTCCAGGACCCGCGGGGATTGGCGAATTGCCTGATAAGGTTACCCTGGTTGCCGCAGATCGCGGCATGGGGGGCCACCCTGCCAGTCTGGAGCAGGATGACTGGTGTGTTGTATGCAATTAATCTTCAGGGAGTTGCACTCCGTCCCCGGAGCCGGGGAGCGGCGCTGGCCCAAAGTTTGCAGATCAGAAGCAGCAGGCCTGCGGAACCTTTTGCAGCCTGTCATTCCAAACTACAACCCACCTGACCTATGAAATCCGTCCTCCTTCTCACCGCCTGCGCCATTTTTGGCGTGGCCTGCGACCAAAAAACCGTGGTCCCCGTCACCCCCACAAAATCCGTCGTGGTGGAAACTCCTTCATCCACCAAGCTCTGGTGGAAAGGCAACTGGAATGTCGCCCAAGGCAAACTCAAACAACAATATGCCGACCTGACAGATGACGATCTGCTCTACTCGGAAGGCAAGGAAGAGGAACTGTATGGCCGCCTCCAGAAGAAACTGGGCAAAACCCGTGCAGAAGTGGAAATGATGCTCAACGACCTGAAATAGCTTCCCGCCCTTCCCCTGCCGGCCTTCCCTCCTGAATTGCTATGAAAACAAGTTCAGTCATCCTCCTGGCACTGGCCCTCGTGGCCGCTGCATTCGGATTCTAGGTTCTGGCAGGGGTCGCGGCCTGGGTCATCCGCGTGCTGGCCCTGATTTTCCTTGTGATGGCGGCGCTGTCCTTGCGGAAGCGCGTGGTCTCAAAATGAGAGGCGGGCCGAAACCCCGACGAACGGTGCCGGGTCCATGCGGTCCTTGGCGATGATTTCCTCGCGGTCATTGCGCAGCGTGTATTCATGAAAGGCGACTCCGCCTTCCATCGACAGGCTGAAAGATGGGCAGGGCGTCCACTTCACGCCACCTGCGGCGCGGAAACCCTGATCATCGAAAGAATCTGCCTCAGTGTTGGCGCGTGACTCCAATAGCGCGCCGCCTGGATCAAACTCCCCCCTGATAAAAATCGACCAGACTTCGGTGACGTCATATTCAGCCCGCAGATCGAGACCGTAAAGGTTGATATCCAATTGCTCCGTCACCTGCCAGTCCAAGCCCAGCGCGGGGACCACAAGGGCGTCCTCGTTCAGGCGGGTGAGATAGAGTCCGCCCAGCCCTGCTTTGAAGGTGGGGGAAAAGCGATAACTGGCCATGACCAGGCCGCCGCCATTGAGGCTGTCGGAGAAAGAGGCGCCATCCTCCCAGGACGCGCCGCCGAGCAGCCCGAGGGTGCCGGACCACGCCTCAGTAAGTTGGCCATCCAAGGTCACCACGGCCCCCACGTTCCAAGTTTGCAGGCCATCCCCACCGAACGGGTCGGTTTCGTAGTCGGAGAAGCCTCCGCGGACGACC
>JAYUWQ010000541.1:0-3930 GCA_043753485.1 bacterium | reverse complement strand
GTATTCATGTTTGAGGATGTAGGGGGGAGATTGATTGGAAGTGAGTGAGTGAGTGAGTGATGGTGAAAAATCTCATCAAGGGCTTAGTCACCGTGGGGCCGGTAGCGCACCCGCTCGGTATGGCCGCTGGGGGCTTCGGTGAGTCGTTGGGTGCTGTTCATGGCGACGCGGAAGATTTCCGTGGCATGCTGCCGGATGGGGGATGGATTCTGGATGTAAGTCACCGGACGGACAGCCCGGGCGACTGCGGCCTTGGCGGTGCGGCGTTTCTTGAGTGATTCCATCACCTGGCCGAGAATGGTCGGGACCGTGCGGAACATGATCACCAGATCAGTGAAGATGGATTGATGGCGCAGATATTGGATGTCGAGCGCCATCATCCGGCGGCAGGTGGTCTTGTTTTTACCGTTGACCTGCCAACTGCCCGTGATGCCGGGCAACCCGTTGAACCGTTTCCGGTAGGATGGAGTATATTGATTCATCTCCGCAGGGGTGCAGGGCCGGGGTCCGACGATGCTCATCTCCCCCTTCAGCACGTTGATCAGTTGGGGAAGCTCGTCGAGCCCGGTGGCCCGCAGACATTTTCCACCGCGGATCAGACGGGCATCATTGTGATCGAGTTTGGTCATTGGCCGGCCGCTCGTAATCAGCTCCTTGAGATGCTGGTCATGGACATTGGTATCCGATCCCTTGGTCATGCTGCGGAATTTATAAATCGTGAAGGGCTTGCCGCCACATCCGATCCGCTCCTGGGTATAAAGAGCCCCCCCTTTGGAAACCAGATCAATCCAGATCCAGCAGACCATCGCAGCAGGCATCCAGATGGGCAGAGTCACCAAAATGACCGCCCAATCCAAGGGGCGTTTCCACAGAGGAACCGCAGGCAATGAACTGCCAGTGCCTTGAGCCCGGTCAGCTCCTGAGATTGCGGCGTCGAGTAAAATTGCTCCCTTTTTCATAACTTTAATAAGCGGCAAATGGGTCCTGGGGGGGGTGTTTCTTGATTCTGCAACTCGTTGGCGGTAAATTTCCGACTTACGAAGGCCTGAACTGGTATCTCGAATTATGGTTTTTGTCAAAACTTATTTTCTCTCATGGCTTTATTGTCACATTTGAGACGCTCGAGGGCCATTTGGGGTCATAACAGATAGGCGATTGATGGTTTTTGTCAAAAATTATTTTTCCTTATAGGGAAATTTACTAAAAATGCGAAAACGACTCAAAACCTCGGTAAAATCTAAAGAAATTCCCTATGGACTGACGTTTGCCGCATGGTTTCGAAACCACCGTCCAGTCCGCTCGACTTTCGGCATAAATCATTGCTGATCAATGGGGTGAACGCCCCATGCCTGGAGAAACTCCCGCAACCTGATGGCAGTTCCAGCAAGTCTGGCAGAGGGTAGGAGAAGAACCGATTCTGCCTTCGCCGCGACGCTCTCCCGGGCAATGCCTGAGAAACACCCGGTGGACTGGGGATTATTTTTGAATTTACGGGGTGGCGGTGCCATTCCCTACGGACTTGGGCCTGGTCAGAGAGGCCCCTTGGCCGCTGGGTGGAATAGCGAAGACTCAATGCCTGCTTATGGTTGTAATTATCACAGAGATCAGACCATTCAGATTTTTTTAACCCCGTAGATCGCTCAGAATGACGTGACGTTGAACGGAGTGGGAAAGGAGGTAATTCATAAGGAGGGGGGAGGATTGGGGCGATTACTGAAATCAGGAGCGGAGCCCCATAGTAAGGGGTCCGCTCCTCCACCGACCGCCGGGGGGATGGCGGGAGAGTAGTGATTTCAGAACCGGCCTGTGCAGGGAATGTGCCAGCCATTTCATCGGGGAAGGCCCCCCTCATGGCCCGTGCACTTTGCCACGGTTTTGAGGCAGTTTGCCAAAGGTGGGGGAATAAGGTGGGACCAAGGGCACTCAGGGGGGAGCCCGGTACACGTCAAGCCAAGGTGGGGGAGCCCCCTGGGAATAGGTGAGGACCGTCCGCCTCGGCAGTAGTCGGGCACTGGTTGCGCGGCGTCTGTTTTCGCCGCCCGGGGGGAAGGGTCGATCCCATCCACAAAAACAATATCACAATCCAAACGACGGGGGATCTCCTTGCCATTGGCAAAGTAGGAAGACATGGGAACGGTGTGGGAGAATGATCTTTGCGACCCTCCGCTTTCGGGTGGCTCGCGGGTATTCCCTGCCAACTCCTGAGCGGTGTTTTGCGCGGCAGCATCCCGCCGGTAAAACCCTGCCCTGACGGCGGTTGGCAATCATTTCCGGGGCCTGGATATGGAATTCCCAGAAGCAACCTGCCCCGGCCCGTCGGGCTGTTCCTGGCTTGAAACTGAAAAGACCGCCCCGTTTTCCGGGTAGTTCTCCCATGCGACCGTCCGTCCGCCGACTCCCCCATTCGTTTCTGCCCCTCCTGGCCCTGCTGGCAGCCCCCGCGCTGCGGGCCGAAGGGCCGATTTCCTTCAACCGGCAGATCCAGCCGATCCTCTCGGAATACTGCTACCACTGCCACGGGCCGGATGCCGCGACGAGGAAACCGAAAAAAGCCCCTCTCCGGCTTGATGCCGCGCAGTTTGCGTTTGAACCCCGGGGGGACGGGGCTCCCGCGATTATTAAAGGCGATCCCGCGAAGTCATTGCTCATCCAACGCCTTCACAGCACCGACCCGGATGACGTCATGCCACCGCCGGAGTCCCTGAAACAACTCAAACCAGAGGAGAAGGCCCTGCTGGAACAGTGGGTCGCGGAAGGGGCCAAGTATGAGATGCACTGGTCCTATCTCCC
This sequence comes from bacterium, assembly GCA_043753485.1. Lineage (GTDB taxonomy): Bacteria > Verrucomicrobiota > Verrucomicrobiia > Verrucomicrobiales > V1-33 > CAIZWU01. Next base: position 1,140 of record JAYUWQ010000541.1, on the reverse strand, counting down.
CCCGGTGAAACCACCGCTGCCAGCGGTGCCGGCAACGGAATTGAGTGGAATCGATCATTTCGTGGCGGCCCGGCTCGCCGGAACCGGTTTGGCGATGAATCCCCCGGAGGGCCGCGCCCGCGCCTTCCGCCGCCTCAGTTACGACCTCACCGGCCTGCCCCCTGCCCCGGAGACCCTGCTGGCCTACCTCGCGGACAGTTCCCCGGAAGCCTGGGAAAAAGCGGCTGACCGCCTCCTGGCCACCGATGCCTGCGCCGAGCATTTCACCCGCCAATGGCTCGATGCGGTGCGCTACGGTGACACCCATGGCATTCACATCGACAACTATCGCTCCATCTGGCCTTACCGCGACTGGGTGATCCGCGCCTTCAAAACGAACCAGTCTTTCGATCAATTCACCATTGATCAGATGGCGGGGGATCTCCTGCCCAATGCCAGCATCGACCAGAAAACCGCCACCGGTTACAACCGTTGCATGCCTACTACAGGGGAAGGCGGCGCGATCGGCGAGGAATATGACGCCGTCTACGCCAAGGACCGGGCCGACACCATGGGCGCCGTCTGGCTGGGCCTGACGGTGGGTTGCGCCACCTGCCATGACCACAAGTTCGACCCCATCCCCACCAAGGATTTTTATTCCCTGACCGCCTTCTTCCGCAACACCCCCATGTCGTCTCTGGACGGCAACAACGCGGAACACCCTCCGGTGCTGGCCTTGCCCACCGCTGCGGAGCAGGCCCGGCTGACCGCCCTGCCGCAGGAAATCGCGGCAAAAAAGCAGGCGTCTGACGATCGTCGCCAGCAGGCCCGGGCCGAGTTTGAGCCATGGCTCGCCGAGCGGGCCAAAACGCCGCTGGAGGAACCCGCCCAGGCTGCCTTGGCTTTCCATTTTCCCCTGAACGAAGCCGCCCGCGTTTTTCACGGCACCAGCGGAGGACAACCGGCGCAATGGACTGAGAGGATGGAGCCTTTTGAAGGAATGACCGGCCCGGCCCCTATCGCCTCCGGCCAGCCGGTCAGCGGCACCGCTCCGGTGATCGCCCGGGATGGCAAGGCCAGCTACACGCTGCTTTCGAGCACCGCCAGCGTGCGGCCCGGTGCGGGGGCGCCCGGCAGCGCGTCGAGCCAGGTGCTCGCCAG
>JAYUWQ010000540.1:0-3934 GCA_043753485.1 bacterium | reverse complement strand
GCCGCAACGGAGCCAAATGACTTGAGGCGGCGGGCCATGGAAGCTCACGAGGTCAGCGAAGTCGCGGTCTTTCGTGATCAGCACCACGTTCGATTGCCGGGCCTGCTGGAAAATCACCGCGTCGTCAGCGTCGCGCAGACCGACCTCGCGGAGAGCCTTGGCTTCGTGGCCGAGCTCTTTGATAATCCAGCCTGCTACCCTCGGTGAAAGGTGGGCGTCCAACCAGATCATGCGGCAATGACTGGGTGATCAATTTCGCGCGACGCATAGGTGATGGCGGCAACGATGTCTTCCCGCTCCAAGTCGGGAAGTTCCTCGAGAATCCGGTCAAAACCAAGCCCTGCGGCGAGCAGGTCCAACACGTCAATGACCCGGATTCTCATGCCCCGGATGCAGGGTCGTCCTCCGCATTGGCGGTGATTGACGGTGATGCGGTTGGCTGAAGTCATTTCCCGGCAGTGTAGCCCCGGATCTTTAGTCTGCTACCGCAAAAAAATCGGCCTGACGTTTCCGGATGGAGACTAAGGAACATCCATAGTGATGGCCTGTGTGTTCCCAAGGACGAGGGCGGGATATTCTGGAGAACGGGCAGGTCCCGTGCGTCGGTTTAGATGGGCGGGTGTTTCAAGGGCGGGAGGTCTGTGCCAGAAACTCCAGCACCCGGCGTTCATCCCACGGCTGCCTGCCCTGCCGGAAATCCGGGAAGCCGACATGTCCGCCGTGCACCGGGGTTTCGAGATGGAAAACAGGATTCTCCAAAGCAGCGGCAGTGGGGAAAGACGGCGTGTCCAGCAAGGGATCGTTCAAGGCATTGAGCAGCAGCGCCGGCATGCGGATATTCGTCAGGTGGGGCAGGGAAGAGGCCCGGGACCAGTAGTCTTCGGCTCCGGCGAAGCCGTGGAGCGGGGCGGTGACGTGTTCGTCGAAGTCGCGGATGGTGCGGATTCCGGCCAGGCGGGCGGGATCGATCGATCCGGGGAATTGTTGGGCTTTGGCGGAGGCTTTGGCGAGGAGGGTTTTGAGGAAACGGTGGAGGTAGAGACGATTGCCGCGGCGCTGGTCGAGGGCCCGGGCGCTGGAGGCGAGGTCCACCGGGGCGGAGATGGCGATGGCCGCCTGGACGGCGGGATGCGGCGGCGATTCCCCGGCGTATTTCAGAGTGATGTTCCCACCGAGGCTGAAGCCAATCAGGGCGATGTGGGGATAAGTCAGGGCGGCGTGATCAATGACGAGGCGGAGGTCGCCGGATTCGCCGCTGTGATAGGACCGGAGCAGGCGGTTGGGGAGGCCGCCGCAGCTCCGGTAGTTCCAGCCGAGCACATCCCAGCCGTGGTGGCCGAGGGTCCGGGCCATGCCGCGGATGTAGGTCGCCTGCACGCTGCCTTCCAATCCGTGGGAGAGGATAGCGAGGGAACGGGGAGGCTCCTTGCTGGTGGAGCGCGGGTGCTCCAGCCATGCGAGATCCAAAAAGTCGCCATCAGCGAGTTCAAGACGCTCGTGCCGCGTCCATGCTTCCCGGGGGGCGGGGAGGAAGGAGGGCAGGATCGTGGCAAGGTGCCCGTGGCGGAGCAGGCGCGGCGGGCAGTAGGTGGAAGAAACGAGAGGCACGGCGGACGGCTACTTTGCGGGAGGCAGCAGGAGTTGCACGGGGAGGTGATCGCTGACGGCCATGTCCACCCCGACGGCGGAGGCGGTGATTTCACCGAAACCTTTGACGAAAAGATAGTCGAAGGTGGTGGGCTCGAAGCGGCCGCCGGGCTCCGTCCGCCAGGTGAGGCGGTTCTCCTTGGGAACGTTGAGCCACGTATTGTGAAATCCGCCTTTGGTCAGGAGGTCGACGACGTGGCATTCGGGGAATTGGCCGTCGTGGTTGGTATTGAAATCGCCCCCAGCGATCCAGCCGCGGATGGGGCGGTTTCCATAGGCGACGGACATGTCCTTCATGTGGCGCAGAAGTTGGGTGGCCTGCTCATCGCGCATGGTCCCGACGTTTTTGGCGCCTTCCGGGGTGTCGCTGCCGCGGTTGGATTTGAGGTGGTTGCCATAGACCATGATGAGGCCCTTGCCGTCGGGGTCCTCGAGCGAAGCGAAAGAGAAACCGCGGGAAATGTTGGGGACGTTGGCTTTCCAGGCTTCCCACCACGCCCCTTGGCATTTGAGTTTGGAGGCGATGCCGATCTGCTGCGGGCGGATTTCGCCGGACTGGGGATCGACAAAGCTGCTCACGACATGAACGACCAGACCGGGGACGACGGAGCAGACTTCGTGGAAGGCGTTCCAGTCATTGACTTCCACTCCGACAAAAATGTCGGGATTCATGGCCTTGAGGGCGTCCTGTCCGGCCTTCATGTGGGCAGCGGCTTCTTCTGAGGAAGCGGTGGGCCGTTTGCCGGGAAACCATTCCATATTCCACGAAATGGTTTTGAGGGGCGCGGTTTGGGACCAGGCGGTCGTCAGCAGGGCGAGCAGGATCAGGAACGGGGAAAGGAGGGACTTCATGGGTTTCGACAACGGGGCACAGATTCGGGTCAGCGCAAGTTACGTGCAGGGGCGGGGCCATGCAGCGGTCTTTTTTGTCACGTCCGCCGGGACCGGTGCGCCCTTGTGTTTGGCGGTGCAGGCGAAAGAATAGGGCAACCTTCCGCCGTCTTTTCCTGCATGCCGTTGCCCGTTCCCAGCCCCACCGGGGATATCTTTTACGCCTTTCTCAGCATCCTGCTGGAAGGAGCACCGTTCATTCTGCTGGGGGCTTTGATCTCCGGGGTAATTGACGCCTGGTTGCCCTCCGGGGCGATGGACCGCCTGCTGCCGAAGCGGGCCTTCCCGGCTATTTTGGTGAGCGGGTTGCTGGGGATCATTTTCCCGGTGTGTGAATGCGCCATCGTGCCGGTGATTCGCCGTTTGGTGCAAAAGGGGCTGCCGTTGGGATGCGCCATGACCTACATGCTGGCGGCACCTATCGTGAATCCCATCGTGGCCCTGAGCACTTGGACGGCTTTCACCGGGCGGGATCCTCTGCTGATGATGGGATCGCGGGTGACGATGGGATATGTCATCGCGGTGCTGGCTGGCTTGATTATTTCGCGCTTCGCCGCCTCATCGGTTTTGAAGGACCGGGTCTTGGCCGGGATATCGGCGCCGGCCTTGGCGGGGGGCGCCGCGGCTGAAGGAAAACCCGATCATGGGAAGCGGTTTGTGCAGGCCATGCGCACGGCGCAGCGGGATTTTCTGGATGTGGCCTTATATTTTGTGATTGGGGTGGCGATTGCTTCGATTCTCAAGACGCAGGTCTTCTACCGTCCGTCGCTACAGGAAGGCATGGGAGTGGTGGCGGGGAATCATTGGATTGCGGCACCGGTGCTGATGGTGATGGCATTTGTCCTGAGCCTGTGCAGCACTACCGATGCGTTCATCATCGCGGCCGACAATCTTTTCCCGGCGGTGGCCAAGCTGGCATTTCTCGTTTTTGGGCCGATGATGGATCTCAAGCTGATCTTCCTCTACTCCACGGTGCTAAAACCGCGTGCGGTGGCAGCACTGGCAGTGTCCTTGTTCATTGCCGTCTACGCGGCCGGTTTTGGAATGGAAGCGATCTGGCCGTGGCTGCAATCCCTTGCCTGGTTTAAATCATGAGTGCTACCCCCGACTCCCACCCCGATCACGGCCATAAACCTGCCGGTCACGCCCATGGGGCGGACTGTGGCTGTGAACATGATCATCACGACCATGGGCAAGGTCATCAACACGGCCATGAAGCTGTCGCCCACCATAAAGGTGAAGCTGAATGGACGAGGCGTTTTCTGTTGTTCCTGGAACTGGGCGTCCTCCTGATCTGGGCGGTGATGATGGTCTGGATTTATGCCAGCGGCCGCATCAACAGCTACCTGATCGGAGAGGGGACTTTCCGCATCCAGGTGCTGGTGGGCGGGCTGAT
>JAYUWQ010000539.1:0-1621 GCA_043753485.1 bacterium | reverse complement strand
CAGACCGGGGATCGACCACCAGCAGGCCGCCCGTGGCAGGGTCGCTTTTGCCGCCGGCACAGACCATCACGCGGTCCGTTCCATGCCATTTGGCGGGGATGGGCGAGGCATAACTTTGCCCCCAGGGATGTTTTACGATCCACTTTTCCACCCCCGTTTTTTCATCAAACGCGATGATGCATTGCTCCGCGCCCCCGCCCACATTGACGATCACCAAACCGCCCTGCACCAATGGTGATGACCCGGAGCCAAAGAAGTATTTCTGCACCTCGTATTTCTTTTCGCAGTCCACTTCCCACACTAGCTTGCCGGTGGCCAGGTCCACACATTTCAGCCAACTGGTGATGCCGAAGCTGAAGACTTTCCCCTTGGAAATCACCGGGGCCCCACGCGGCCCATCACTGTAGCCGAAGTCATCCGTGTATTCGACCGGATAGCCGTAACTCCAGAAGCGCTTCCCCGTTTCCGGTTCCAGGCCCTCCAACGTTTCCTGCCCCTTCACGCGGTGAAACAGCACCAGCTTCCCCTCCGCAAGCGCCGGGCAGGCATAACCACTTCCCTTGGCGCACTCCCAAACCAGGGGTGGACCGGATTCCGGGAAATCCTGACGAATTTTTGTCTCGCCGGAAACCGGCGTATTCCGCAGGCCGAGAAAGCGCGGCCAGTCCTCCGTTTTGGCACCGGTGGCGAGGGGGGCGGGGGCTTGGTGAACCGTCAGCGCCTCCCACGGGGTGGCCTCCGCGCGGAGCAGGGATGGGTGGCCTGCCAGGAAGCTAGCGAAAAGGCAGGCGGGGAAAAGCAGGCGGCGCATGGTGCCACCCTGCCACAGAATAGGCCGGGGCGGCAAGTGGGGACGCACGGCCGCTGCCTACTGCGGTTCGGAAGGCCAAACCGCCGGAATGACCGGCGACGCGGAGTCAGCCAAGCCGGTGCGCTCGTTTATTGGTGACGCCCGCCGCTGGGTAGATCCCCTGCGAGGTATGCTTCGGGGGTGATTCTTGAGGAGTGGTGGCGCAGGGCTGACATCCTGCTTCATCTTAATTCGGATGAGGGAGGCGTCAAATCCCGCATTCCTCTGCCGTGCTTATAGGAAAGCCTAAGGGAAATTCCAAAAGAGCGGTGGCTGGCCGGAAGTGGGGCCTACTTCCGGTGCATCAGGTCCTCGATTTCGGCGGCTTCGATGGGGATGTGCGCCATGAGGTCGATGGGGCCGTCGGAGGTCACGAGCACGTCGTTTTCCCAGCGGATGCCGAAGCCTTCTTCGGGCAGGTAGATGCCGGGTTCCACCGTCATGACCCAGCCAGCTTCGATAGGCTGGCCGATGGTGGCGACGTCATGCACATCCAAGCCCAGCGGGTGGCCGACGCCGTGCATGAAGTATTTTTTCAAGGCCGGGCGGTCAGGGTCCTGCTTTTTGACGTCCTTGGTTTTAATGAGACCGAGTTCGAGGAGTTCCTCCTGCATGAGGAGTTCGGCGTGTTTTTGCCAATCCCGCGGCAGGACGCCGGGCACGAGCGCGGCGGTGCTGGCGCGGAGGACGCGGAGCACGGCTTGGTAGATTTGCTTTTGGCGTTTGGAGAATTTCCCGCCGACTGGGACGGTGCGCGTCATATCGGCGGCG
>JAYUWQ010000538.1:0-1622 GCA_043753485.1 bacterium | reverse complement strand
CACGATGTAAACCGGCGTTTGTTTCGACTCCACCAGGTCCTGCACCACGGCATCCAGACTTTCATCATCGATATAACGGAACTCCAGCGGCACGGGTCTGACCGTGGATGAAATCATTGTGGAAGCCGCCCCGGTGAGGCGGGTCATTTCCTTTTCGAAAAATCCAGTGGCCCCGAGAGTGGCGGACATGAGCAGGAAGCGGGACCGCGCCATCGTCAGCAGCGGCACCTGCCACGCCACTCCCCGCGAGGCATCCGAGTAATAATGGAACTCGTCCATGATCACGTCACGGAACGGTGCCTCCGCCCCCTGACTCAGGGCATAGTTGGCCAGGATTTCCGCGGTGCAGCAAAGGATCGGGGCCTCGCGGTTCACCGTGGCATCCCCAGTGGCCAAACCCACATTTTCCGGCCCGAAATCGCGGCACAGGGCGAGAAATTTTTCATTCACCAGCGCTTTGATCGGGCAGGTGTAAACCGAGCGCTGTCCTTGCGCCATGGACTTGAAATGCAGTGCCGTGGCCACCAACGATTTTCCGGAACCCGTGGGCGTATTCAGGATCACGTTCTTGTCATCGAACAATTCGAGGATCGCCTCCTCCTGGGCCGGATACAGTTCCAGTTTCCGCTCCGCCACATAATCCAGAAACCGGTCCAGCAGATCCGCCCCGGCTGAATCAGATGGGACGGGCAGACGGCGGAGCAGTGGGTTTTCGATCATCGGGAGGGCGATATCCTGGCGGGTAAAAATGATTCCACCCCAAGGGGCAGCAGGATTCATGTGCCATTTTCAGCCGCGGCGCCATCGGAGTTCATCCGCCCGCCTCGGACTGGCGATTCCTCAGGAGCGGTGCCGCCGGGCCACCAGACTTGAAACGATCAGCCCAAGGACAATCCCCGCTCCCACGATGATCCAGAAATAGCCGGTCCGGTTTTCCAAGCCGCTGTGGATGTCCATGCCGAAGACACTGCACAGGGCAGTGAGCGGCAGGAACAAAGCGGCCAGAATATTCAGCCGGTGGGCGCTGGCCGCCATCTGGGCTGCACTGACCGCCTGGGCTTCGGCTTGACGGGCCGCGGTGTAGTTCAGACCAAACTGAGCGTCCTGCATCAGGAGTTCCGCGCTGCGCTCAATGCCCGCCGCCTTGTCGCGGAAGTTGATCAGGTCGCGGTCCTCCTTCACCATTTCACGGGCCTGTTGGAAAGCACGGTGCAATCCCCGCGAGGCCCGCAACACCGGAGCCGCCGCTTCCAGGAGATGATGATATTCGGTCGCGGTGTGGGCCTTGTCCTCGGCGTCCTCCAACTCATGAATCCGCGACTCGTATGCCGTCAGGAATTCCTGCAGGGCGGTCGGCCCTTGGGCCTTGCTGTCACTCCCGCGCCAGGCGCCCTGCGGCGACCGGTGGAAAAAAACCGGCACCCGCACCCGCTCGTCCGGTCCCGGCATGCGGTGCGCGATCACCAGCAGATGCCCCTCCTCCAACATCGCCCGCTGCGGTCCCGCCTCCCGGCCCAGCCGGTTGCGGATCGCGTCAGGAATTCCCCAGCTTTTCGGCAAGGGTGAGGCGGAAGTCGGAGGAATCAGGCTCATCAGATGAACGGACACCTGATCAGCGGATG
>JAYUWQ010000537.1:0-3940 GCA_043753485.1 bacterium | reverse complement strand
ATCATTTGCCCAAGGCCGGTGGCCTGACAGGATTGCAGGCAGGGATCGGGGCGCTGCAGGCAGCGCATCCGGGGATGAAGGTCGAATTGGAAGCGGATACGGTGGAGCAGGTGCGGGCGTTTTTGACCCTGCACGGGGTGTCGTTCATCCTGCTGGATAACATGTCGCTGGAGGAGATGAGGGAGTGTGTGGTTTTGGCGCAGGACAGCGGCGTGAAGCTGGAGGCGAGTGGCGGGATCACGCTGGAGCGGTTGCCGGAGATCGCGGCCACCGGGGTGGATTTCATCAGCTCGGGGGCCCTGACCCATTCGGTGAAGGCACTGGACCTGTCGCTGGATTTCAGCGGGACGGAGTTTTGACCGCGACCACCATGCCGGAGCTTGCTGACAAGTTGGATGCCGCCGCCCTGCGGGCCGCCCTGCCGGGCTGGGAGGTGGTCTATCTGGAACGGACGACCTCAACGAATGATGAAGCGCGGCGTCTGGCTGCGGAAGGGGCTCCGGACCGGACTGTGGTGCTGGCGGAGGAACAGACGGCGGGACGGGGACGGCGCGGGGCGAAGTGGGTATCGCCCCCGGGCCGGAATGGGATAGTGTCTGTCCTGCTCCGGCCGGGAGCGGATTGTCCGCCGGAGCGGTGGGCGCGGCTGACCCTCGCCGCGGCCCTGGCAGGGTGCGACGCCCTGGATGCGGAGGCGGGACTGGGGGCGGCGGCTGAGGTGAAATGGCCGAATGACCTGTACCTGTCAGGCCGGAAGGTGGCGGGAATCCTGATGGAAAGCGCGTGGACCGCCCAGGGAGGATTCGTGGTGATCGGGACGGGCTTCAATTTGAATCTGGAGCCGTCGGATTTTCCGGAGGAACTGCGGGCGGTGGCGACGTCGGTGTGGATGGAGCGGGGGGGGCTGGCGGTGGACCGGACGGTCTTCCTGACAAATTACCTCCAGGCACTGCCGGCACGGTGCGCCGAGGCGGGAGCTGATTTTCCCGGGATGAGGGATGAGGGATGGCGGCGGAGCTGGCTGGCGCAACGCCGGGTGACCCTCACCACGGCCGGACAGCAATTGGAGGGCGTGGTCTGCGGACTGGGGCCCGAGGGTGAGTTGTTATTACGCAGGGATGACGGGGTGGTGCAGGTGATTTCGAGTGCCGACCTGGTCCGGCCGGTGGCGGATTGAGCTTGCCGGGACCGGGGGGCATGGACGAAAGTTGGAACCATGAAAAACAAGGCGATGTCACAAGCCGGCTGGGCTCTGACCGGTCTGGCCCTGGGGGCGGTGGGTGGATTTTTTGCGGGACGGCAGTGGCCGGCGGCCGGGAGCGGCCGGACTTCGGAGCAGGCGTCATTGGTGACCGGGCGTGCCGTGGTCGCGACGGGGACAGGTGAAGCGGGGGCGACGCAGGGCGTGGCGGAAGGCGCGCGTGGCGGACAGAATGGGTTGATCCCGTCGGGCGCCACGCCGCAACAGACATTGCGCCTTATTTTGGCGATCCCGGATTCACTGGACCGGCTGGCGGCGCTGAAGGAATGGTGCCGGGCCTTGCCGCCGGATCAGGTGGTTGCGGTGATGCAGGAATTTAAAGGGATGATGGAAGCGCAGGAACGGATTGGGGAGGTGGAGGCCACCTCCTTATTTTTCCAATCGGTCGATGTGTTCGCGCAGGCGTTGCTGGAACAGGGGCCCGGGAACGTGCTGGCCGTTTTGCTGGCACCGGAAACGGATGGCGAGGATGCCGACCTGAGGCTGGGGCTCGGTGGAGAGGTTTTCAAAAAATGGGCTGAACGGGATCCGGCGGCAGCCCGGGCTCTGCTGGAAGCCCGTCTGGCGGCTGGCGGCAAGATAGGGCGGGCGGAAACGGAACTTTCCAAACACTTGATGCGGGCGTGGGTGAAAACAGATCCTGACGCGGCCATGGGATGGTTGTTGAAACAGCCTAAGGAGGTGTCCGACGAGGCGATTTCACCGGCATTCCAAGCCTTGTCCCATCACGATCCTGACAAAGCGCTGAAGCTGGTGGCGGAACAGGCGGATCTGCCCGGCCGGGATGAAATCGCGGCGACGATTGCGCAATGGTGGGCGAAAACGACGCCGGACAAGGCCTTGGAGTGGGCACAGAGGCTCCCGGAAAAACTGGCAGGCCCGTCGGTGAAAAAAGCGATGGAAACGTGGGCCGGCCAGGATTTTCCCGCGGCCAGGCAGGCGTTCGAAGGATTGAGCGGGCTCCTGCGGGAGGCGGCACTGCCCGTTCTGGTGGAGCATTGGGAAAAGGGAAACTGGAGCGGGGCGGCCGCCTTTCTCGACCAGCAGCCCGGTGGCAAGGGGCGGCAGGAGGCGATGGGACAGCTGATCCACTACTGGGCGGATGGGGACCAGCCCGCGGCATCGGGTTGGCTGGCACGGCAGGCGCCGGGACCGGAGCGGGATGCCGGGGCCTCGGCTTTGGCGGACGAGGTCCGCGATTCCGATCCGGAAGCGGCGGCGATCTGGGGGGCGACGCTGGGGGATGAAAAGCAGCGGCAGGATTCGCTCCGGGAAACGCTGCAGGAGTGGTACAAAAAATCCGTGCCCGAGGCGCTGCGGTGGGTGGAAACGGCAGGCAATTTAACGGATAGTGACCGGGCCGCGGTTCTGGGCAGGATGGCCACGGAATGAAGTGCAGGCGCGTCCCGCAGCCTGGGGACGGCCGTTGGCCCGGGAGCCCGCGGGAACAAAAAAAGGAGGAAGCCGGCCGGCTTCCTCCTTTTCAGGCAACAGCGTCTCTGGTATCGAAGACGCTGCCGTTGGGGGACTATTTCATGGTGTAGCGGGTCCACTTTCCTTTACCGGTCCTGGTAAAGGAGTCGGCCATCACGGGGATGGCGCGCAGGTAGAAGACGCCTGCCTTGAGGGCCGCGGCGCGGGCGGAAATGCCTTCGCTGCCAGCAGCAGCGACGACTTTGCGCAGGCGCTCCAGGACTTCCTCGTCTGATTGACGTTTGCCCCGGCTTTCGAATTTGGCCGTTTGCTCGAAGGGTTCGTTGGCGGATTGAATGAGATCCGCCGCCCAACCTTTGCTGGTCGCTTTGGCGGGACGGGTGCCGTTGATATCGGCTTCCAGTTGGCTGAGCTCATCGCGCAGTTGGGCAACCTTCCGTTGGCGAAGCTTCACGAGTTCCTGTTCAAGGTCAGCAATGCGGCGGTCTAGCAGATCGGATTTCATCGGGGTGTGGTGTTGGGGGGTGTTTTTTAACTTAGTTGATGGTGCAGGTGGCCGGTCTGCCGTTATGCACGGCAAAACCAACAACCTCTGGTAGTAAACCAATCAACAGGTTTTAAGTCAATAGTAAATCAGAACTGGAAATAACGACCCGCATTTTCATTTCAAAAGCGTTAACTGACGAACAAAACCGCCTAAAGAGGTTTCTTATGTCTGCGGTTTTTTAGTTCGTAAACTGTTTATAATAAGGGCGCTGTGTCGATCTATATCAGAAACAGGGTGCGTCATCCGGAATACGAACTACTGGTTGCAGCGTGAAAAAGTCATAAAATGCCGGAGGGCTGTTACCTGTCAGCTTACGCCGTGCGGAACCTTTTCAGGGACGGAACCGCCGGGATTCCAGCCGGCATAACCGGAGCGGCGCCCCGCAGGGGGAGATGAAACAGGGTGCGCGTTTGACCGGCACGGCTGGCGGTGATTGGATCGGGACGTGAGGTTATTTATTTTACTGCTGGGACTGGCGGCCCTGGTATTGATTCCATTCTTCCTGCTGGGGGACGGATTCATGGACCGGTTTGGAGACGAGGGAGCCCGTAATTGGCTGATGGAATATGGCAGGGCGTGGGGCTGGCTGGCGGCTTTGGGCTTATTGATGGCTGACCTGCTGCTGCCGGTACCGGCCACCAGTGTGATCAGTGCCCTCGGTTATGGCTATGGCGCCGTGGCCGGTGGATTGATAGGGG
>JAYUWQ010000536.1:0-3942 GCA_043753485.1 bacterium | reverse complement strand
GTTTTCCGGCGAGAGCTGTCGAAGGCGCACCCGCGTGCCTGAAGGTCCTGTATTTCGCTACTGCCGCCGGATCGCATGTCCGCCCCACCTTGCGCGGTCTTTTGGAAAATCTGCCGTCCGGCGCGCGCATAACCATCGTGATGGGACGGCACGAAGCGCGGCTGAAACCGGTGATCAAGGAATTGCTGGAGGCTTTTCCCGGCATACCAGTCGATTTGACCGGCTGGACCCGGGAGGTGCCCCGGCTGTTGATGGAGCACGATGTGGTGATCTCCAAAGCGGGGGGGGCCACGGTGCATGAATGTTTTGCGGCTGGGGTGCCGGTGATCGTCAATTATATCATCCCTGGGCAGGAGGAAGGAAATGCTGAGCTGTTGGAGCGGTTGGGCTGTGGCTGCCGGTCCCTCGTTCCGGGTGAAACCGGCTCCTTGGTGGCCGCCATGCAGGCAGATGGCCGGCTCGCCTTGATGCGCCGCGCTATGGCCAGCCATCGGCGGCCGGACGGAGCGCTGCGGATTGCCCGGGAAATCATCCAGTCCATTTCACCCTGATTCCGCCGCGGGCCGCCAGCCACCTGCGGTGGCGCACGGTGGTCCCTGTTCCCAACCTGAACCTGACTCCCTTGAATCCTCCCCTCCTTCCTGCTTCGGCCATTCTGTTCGATATTGGCAATGTGCTGCTCAAATTTGATTTCCGACGCGCGGCGGCGGCGATGGCCCGGCATAGCACCGCTAGTGAGGAGGTGATCCGCACCGTGCTGGATTCGTGGCAGCACCGGCATGAAACGGGTTCCGTGTCCCCGGAGGAATTCAGCCAAGGCGTCCGTTCCGCCATCGGTTATGAAGCACCGGAAGCCATCTTCCGCCAACAGTTCTGCGATATCTTCACTCCCAACGAGCCGATGTGGGATTATGCCCGCAGTCTTTTTGGCAAAGTGCCGGTGTTTCTGTTTTCCAACATCAGCTTCTGGCACGAAACGTGGATCTTTGAGAAGTATCCTGAATTTGCCAGCTTTGATGGGGGCTTTTATTCATGGCGCATCGGGGTCATGAAGCCGGACCCGGCCTTTTACCGGGCCGCCACGGAAACCCTGCCGTTTGCTCCGGAGCAGATTGCCTACATGGACGACATGCCCCTCAATGTGGCGGGCGGACAGGCCGCCGCCTTTCAATCCCTCCAATATAATTACGATGACCACGACGGGTTCCTCGCCACGTCGGCCGGCTGGCTGGGGTAGCGGGTTGGAAGCGGCTTCAGGTGGACCATGCGTCCACCAGCAGTTTGATGGTCAAGGCAAAAACGACGGACAAAAAGACAGGCCGGATCACGGTGAGGCCACGATGAATTACCAGTCCGGAGCCGAGCCGGGCTCCTGCCAGCTGACCTGCGATCATGGCGGCGGCGGCGGGAAAATGGACGGCCCCGCAGGAGAGGAAAAAGGCGAGGGCGCCCAGATTGCTGGCGAGATTGGCAGCTTTGGTATAACCGGTGGCCTGCCGTAGGTCGAGCCCTATCAATCCGACGAGGGCCACGGCCCAAAACGAGCCGGTGCCCGGTCCGAAGAACCCGTCGTAGAATCCCAGGACCAGCCCGGCCGTGGCACCGAAGAGGAGGGGTGGGCAGCGGGCCTTGCCCGGGTCCTGGCCGAAGCGGCGGTTCAAGGCGGTGTACATGGCGACGGCGGCGAGCATCCAGGGAATGATCTGCCGCAGGGCTTCCGGTTGGGTGAGGCTGACGGTCCAGGCGCCAGCGGCTCCTGCCAGAGCGGCGCAGCCTGCCGCCAAGGCAATGCCGGGAGTCCGCAGCAGGCCGGCCTGCCCGTAACGCCGCACCGCAATCAGGGTGCCGCAGGCGGATTGCAGCTTATTGGTGCCGAGGGCGAGTTGCGGCGGCAGCCCGGCGGCGATCAGGGCGGGCACGGTGATGAGCCCGCCGCCCCCCGCGATGGCATCAATCAGGCCACCCGCAAATCCTGCCACGAGAAGCAGGCTGTAAGTCAGGGGAGGAAGAGTCAGGGCATCCATGCAGGGCGGGCAGATGCCACAGTGCCTGCTCCATGCCGGGCCATCCTGCAACACGTTCCCACGGCTGCGGCGGGTCTGCCTGCCCGCCTGATACCTCACAGATCCGTCCCAACCGGAAAAACCAAGGGCCCGGAGTTTCCGCAAAGGGCCGGGGGCAACCCTGTTAATATAGAAAAAGGAGTAGTGTAGTTACCATTACTCAAGTATGATGGAACAGGCGCTAGCCGGATGCATCTCCCCAGGGGCAGCCTCCTTCCCGCGCCGGGATCCCACAGCCAGCCCCGCTTTGGCCGGGCTGACACACGATGATCGTAAAATCGAAAAGTCCTTAGCTTGTTGGAGGTGGTGAAATGAGTAATCAACCCAACCCCGTCCTGGTCGCGGCCCTCAGGCGTTTTTCGCGATTCGCCAGCGGCACGGCCATCCTTGTGGGAAGCACGGTCCTTGTGGGCTGGATCTTCGACGTGACCGCCCTGAAAAGCATTCTGCCGATCTGGGTCACGATGAAAGCCAACACTGCGCTCGCTTTTGTCCTGGCGGGCGTGGCGTTGTGGATGACCCCGCCCGAACAAACCGCTCAAAACTCCGGGCACTTTGGCCAGGGGTGCGCGGCCGCCTGCACCCTCATCGGATTGCTGACACTCAGCGAACATCTGTTCGGCTGGGATCTGAAGATTGACCAACTGCTTTTCGTAGACCGGTCCAGTGCCCTGGAAACGCCTCATCCAGGCCGGATGGCACCCATTACCGCGCTGAATTTTCTGCTCCTGGGCGGAGCGCTCCTCCTGCTTGGAGTGAAGGCCCGGCACAGCCATCGGCCTGCCCATGGCATCGCTCTCGTGGTCAGCCTGACCGGCTTGATGGCCTTGATCTGCTATGCTTACGATCCCCAATACCTGACCGTGGCCAGTGCCACGAAAATGGCGCTCCATACGGCGCTGCTTTTCACCCTGCTTCCGCTGGGAATCCTCTGCGTGCGTCCCGAGCGCGGCCTGATGGCGGTAATCACCAGTGAGGCCGAGGGCGGCCGCATGGCTCGTCGTCTGCTGCCGGCGGCCATCGGTATTCCCATCGTGCTCGGGTGGTTGAAATTGACCGGTGAGATGGGAGGGCTCTACAGCGCCCGGTTTGGCGAGACGCTCTACACCACCTTGAATGTGGCGAGTTTCGCCATCCTGATCTGGTGGAATGCCAAAACGAGCAACACCAAGGACATTGAGCGCAGACACGCGGAACAGCGCTTCCGGGCCGTGGCCGAAGCCGCGAACGACGCGATCATCTCCGCCGATAACCAAGGCCACATCATCGGCTGGAACAAGGGGGCGCGTGCGATTTTTGGTTATGAAGAGGAGGAGGTGCAGGGGGATCCCCTCACGATCCTGATGCCGGAGCGATACCGCGGAGCACATCTCAAGTGGTTGGAACGGTTCAAAGCCACGGGCGAAGCTCGGGTGATCGGCCATACCGTGGAACTGCACGGACTGCGCAAGAGTGGGGCGGAATTCCCGATCGAGCTCTCGCTGTCCAGCTGGGAAGCGGAGGGGACGAGGTTCTTCTCGGCTATCCTCCGCGATCTCACCGACCGGAAGCAGGTGGAAGAGGAATTGAAAAGACTAACGGACCGGTTCCTGATGGCCACGGGGGCAGCGCAGATCGGCGTGTGGGATTTTGATCCCGTGAAAAACAGCCTGATCTGGGATGATCAGATGTTCCGCGTTTATGGAACTTCACGGGACCAATTCACCGGGGCCTTTGAAGCCTGGGCCGCGACGGTGCATCCTGACGATCTCGCTGCCGAGGCGGAGAAAGTTCAAAAGGCGCTGCGTGGCGAGTTGGAATTCGACACCGACTTCCGCGTGATCTGGCCGGACAAATCCATCCATTACGTCAAAGCCATGGCCATGGTGCAGCGGGATGC
>JAYUWQ010000535.1:0-1625 GCA_043753485.1 bacterium | reverse complement strand
CTGCTGATTTTTTTCCTGCTGAACTCCACCTTGGTGGTCCGCAGCGGGATCCGGGTGCAGTTGCCGGTTTCGCAATCCAGTCTCAAGCTGGTGGAGCGTGCTGTCCAAGGCCGCAGTGTAGTTGAGGAAGAAGCCAAAACGAACCTGCGATCCCGCAGGCAAAGCAATACCGGCACTGTTCAACATGCTTACCTGGGTTCCGGCGGCTCCATGGAAAAGACTGCCTCCGGTTTCCACGGTGGTGATAGTGCTGGTAACACTGATATTGGCAGCATCGGCTGAAGCCGAAAAGGCTGCGACCAGAAGGATTGATAGAAATCTGCTCATTGATGGGTGGTGTTTGAGAATGGCGACAGGAATCAAGGGACAAGTTGGGGCTGTGTGTAAACGCCGTCAACCAGCGGAGAAATTTGAAAAGCTTGGCTGTTCTTGATCCGCTCATTACCCTTGGGAGTGATAAAATCAATTCCGTCCACCACCGCAGCACCATCCCAGGCAAAAAAATCTTCTTTAGCCAGACCATCAAACGAGATGCGGGTTACGAGATCATCCACAGGGGACAAACTGTTCAGGCCAAGACCAGAGAGGGGGGCCGAAAACGTGGGATCAGCCGATGCCACGTCTACCAGCGGGTTCATCACTCCGACCAAGTTGACCACTCCACTGTAAACCGGCACTTTGGTGGCACCACTTTTCACATACGACACCTGCCCGCCGCCAAAAGTGACTGTGGCACCCGACACGGAGCTGATTTTGAAACCCTGCAGGGGGTAAACAATCGCATCCGAGGGGGTAACGAAATCCACGCCATCAACCCATTTAACTCCGTCCCAAGTCAGGATTTTACTCGCTCCGTTGGAATCGTAAACCTCTACATTGTCATCAATGGGGGCCAAACCGCCGCCTGATGGCAAAACAGTTGAAATCATAGCGTGCTTTCTGACGCAAAAAGTTTCGTTTCCAGTCAGATTCAATCCGGCTGGACCGAGATTGCCGACCACTGAAACGGCGCTAGCGGTGTTGGCTGGGGAAGTGGCAACATCCAAGATCATTCCTGCATGAGGACCAGACAGGATTTCAATATAGTGTGAATTAAAACTCCCAGCAGAAAAGGGTGCGCCCGCTACATTGATCGTAGAAGTCGCTCCCCCGACGATACTGGAGGCCGCCCCTTGAAAGTCCTTTTTCGGCACGAAGGCGCAGGTCCACGTTGATGTGCCCGAAGGAACGTCAAATTTGTAAAACCCGATTACCGGAGTGGAGGAAGTGAGAGCCGTTTGGGCCTGGGCGGCGGGGAGGCTGGCCAGCGCGACAGCTGCGATAAGGAGACGCTTCATAATGGAATTCCAAGAAATCTAAGCCGATGATGGCAAAAGGGAAAGCGGATTCGCTTTCGGACGGGGGGAAATTCTAGAAATTATCGGACCCGGGCGGGTAAATTAAAGAAAAAGCCTGATCACTTTGCCTTTCAATCCTTCAGGGAGAGGAAATTCGCGGCCGGTTTTGGCGAGGACCAGTTCCGCAATTTCGGTGAGCCACTGGCGGGAGGCCTCGAGGGTTTCAAGACGGACGGCATTGGCTGGGGTGACACTATAGGTGCCCGTGAGGCGGATGAGTTCGCTCTC
>JAYUWQ010000534.1:0-1625 GCA_043753485.1 bacterium | reverse complement strand
ACCTTTTCGCCGCGGGATTCCAACGCATGGCGGATGCTCCGCGTGATGAAGAGCAGGGCGGCGGGAGGTTCGCCCGGCTTTCCTTGATAGGGCAAGGGAGCGGTGAATTCCCCGATTTGGGTAGCCGTCAGTTCCTTCGCCGCCCCCAGTTCCTTTTCGCAGGAGGCCAGCACCATCGCATCCTCCTTGATGGCGGCGTCCATCGGTTTGGTGGAAACCTGTGTACTCACCAGCTTCCGCGTGGCCAGGTCGAATGTTAGATCGGTCCGTCCCGCATGGATGCCGTAATAACTGGCCTGCGTGTAGGGGATGCCGTTTACCATCTGGTTGCCGATATTCTGATGCGTATGCCCGGCGATCACGACGTCAATATCGCGGCACTGCTGGGTGATTTCGCCCACGCGGTTGGCGAAATCATCCGGGGCCGGTTTCGCGCCGGACATGCGCTTCAGCCCGAAGTGACAGGCCAACACGATGGCATCCACCTTCTCCGCCTGTAGTTTTTTGATAGCATACTGCACTGACTTGAGAGGATCCGCGGCGAAAAAATCCGAAAGCAGGGTCTTATTGAGCCAGGCCGGAAGCCCTGGGGTTACGCTGCCGATGATCCCAACTTTGAACCCCGCCACTTCCTTGATCAGATAGGGAGCCACCTTGCTCATAGGGTGGGATTTTTCCAATTGATTGGTCCACTTGCCTTCGAGTTTGGCATTGGAAGCCAACACTGGCATGGTGGACGCCTGCACACTTTTCACCACGGTGCCGAAGCCCCAGTCGAATTCATGATTTCCGATTACCCATGCGTCATAGTGGAGCTTGTTGAACAAATTGATCATGATCTGCCCGTCGCTGCCACGGCTTTCCGGCGTGCCCTGATAGACATCACCCACGTCGATCAGAAGGGAGTTGGGCTGCTCCGCCCTCCATTGGCGGATCTGCGTGACGCACCTCGCCATCCCGCCTACGTTCTCCACGCCTTGGTAGGTTTTTGTCGGCAGGATATGGCCGTGCAGGTCGGTGGTATTGAAAATGGAAATCGTTAGTTTCCCCTCCTTGGCTTCCGCCTCCGCCCGAGCCTCCCAAGGTTCAAAACCCGCCGCGACGGCGGCACCGAGGCTGAGACTTTTAAGAAAATGGCGGCGCCGGAGGAGTAAAGGAGAGGTAGCCTTCATGGGCGGCAAATTACCGGACCTCCCGCTCCGGGCAACCTCTTTCCAGTGGATGGGAAGGGGGACTTGAAACCAATTGCGTCCGTGCGAACAGTTTGGAAAAAGGGAGGGAGAACTTTAACGGATCCACCTACAGTGAGCCGGCCGGATCGGTGAAAAGCTCAGGCATCCATATGGCGGACCTCGCTGATGACTTCCCCGGCGGGGTAGTCTTCGACGGTAATGAGCAAATCGGATTTTAGCACCACGCTCATCGCGCCCAGCTTACTGCATCCCGCCCAGCCGTCAAATCTTCCCCGCCCCCGGAAGGGAGCGTGATGAAAACCGGACGCGGCCGCGTATTGGTGGATACTGGATTCTTTTTACTATTTGTTATGAAACGCCTTTTGCTTGCTGCCCTTCTTACTGGTTTTGCCTCCAATGCCATCGCCGGCGACCGCTGGCTGGTTTATTTCG
>JAYUWQ010000533.1:0-3951 GCA_043753485.1 bacterium | reverse complement strand
GACTGAAGGCGCTCAAACAGTATTTCCAACGGGGCGCCACCGTCGCCATGGTCGGGTCCAGCGGGGTGGGGAAGTCTGCCCTGATCAATCAATTGCTGGGGGACGAGTTCCAGTGGACCGGGGAGGTGAACGAAATCACCGGCAAGGGACGCCACACCACCACGGCGCGGGAACTCATGGTGCTGCGCGGCGGCGGGATCATCGTGGACAATCCCGGCATCCGGGAAGTGCAGATGTGGACGGATGAGACCACCTTGCGGGAACGTTTCGCCGACATCGAATCCCTCGCGGAGCAGTGCCGGTTTGGCGACTGCAAACATACCTCAGACCGTGGTTGCGCAATCCGTCAAGCGGTGGCGGACGGGCGGTTGGAGCAGGAGCGCTATAATGGATTCCTCAAACTGGATGCGGAACTGGCGCAACTGGGCGCCCGCACCAAAACACGCCGCATGACCGAGGAACGGCGCTCAAAGCGGGAACACAAAATCAAGGCGAGGAACCGGGCCGACCGGATCGAAATCGAAGCCGATTTGAAACCCCGGGCCTGAGGCGGAATTTCTCCCGGTGAAGCGGCCGGCAGGTTACAGGGAAGCGGCCGGCACGGCATCGCTGCTGAGTTGCCGGGCGAGGAAGGCTTCAGCCACCTGACGGTAGGCGGTGGCAGCTTTCCCGTTGGGATCGTACTCGATGAGTGCCTTTTCAAAACTTTGGCTCTCCGCCACCGCGATGCTGCGCGGAATGCAGACGGGGTAGACCAGATCCCCAAAAGCGCGGCGCACCTCCTCCACCACCGCCCGGCAATGCCCGGTGCGGCCGTCATACATGGTCATCAGAATGCCTTCCAGCGTCACAGAAGGATTGATGCCACTGGTCGCGATTTGATCGTGGATATCCACAATCCGGGCCAATCCTTCCAAGCCGAAATATTCGCATTGGATCGGAATCAGCAGACCATCTGCAGCGGCGAGGGCCGAGGTCATCAGAATGCCCAGGGACGGCGGGCAGTCGATCAGGAGGAAGTCAAAGCGTCCGGTGTCCTTGAGCGGCGTGAGCACTTCCCGCAGGCGGATCAGGTGATTTTCCGCCCGGACCAGTTCCACTTCGCAGCCGGCGAGTTCCATCTGGGCGGGAATGATCGATAGATTAGGGAAACGCGTCTGCTGGACTTTGCCGGCAAGCGTGTCGTGGCCGATCAGGACGCGGTAAAGGCTTTGCCCTTCGCCCGCGCGGTGCCCGAGGGCACTGGAGGCATTCCCCTGTGGGTCAAGGTCCAGCAGAAGCACTCTCGCGCCAGCCTTGGCCAGGCAGGTGGAGAGATTGATGGCGGTGGTGGTTTTACCCACACCCCCTTTTTGGTTGGCGATGGCAATAATCTTCATGCAGGACGGGGAGGGGCGGTTATCCCACAGGAACCAGCAGGGTGCCAGCGGATTCGTCCCCTTCTTTCCGCTCAGAGGGGCTGGGAAGGAGTTTGCTGCAGGGGAAGCCGCAGCGTGAGCTCCGTATGATCCGGCAGGGAGGTGGCGGTAATCTCGCCGCCGTGCGCATGGGCGATCCACTGGCAAATACTCAGTCCCAGTCCCACGCCGTCCAGGCCACTGCCCCGGGAGGTACTGCTGCGGTAGAAGCGGTTGAAGATGTGGGGCAACTCATCGCCGGGGATACCCCGGCCGCCGCTTTCCACGATCATGAGGGCGTGGGAGCCCTCCCGTTTCAACACATAACGGATGTAGCCTCCTTCGCGGTTATACTTCACTGCGTTGTCCGTGAGATTCAGGAGCAATTGGCGCAGCCGGTGGCGGTCGGCCTTCAGGGTAATGGTTTCCTGCAGAATGACGGCGACGGTAAGGTTCAGGCTTTGGCCAAGGATTTCCGCCTCACTGGCAGCATCCCGCAGCAGGTCATGCAGGGCGACTTCCTCCGTCATCAGCGTTACCTGTCCCGCGTCGGCCTGAGTCAGCAGGGTCAGGCCGCTCACCACCCGGTTCAAGCGGTCGACTTCATCCACCCAGCTGATGATCTGATCCCGCATTGGTTCACTCAAATCATGGCGGCTGAGGGACTGCTCAAACCCGCTGCGCAGGATGGTCAGCGGTGTCTTCAGCTCGTGAGAGGCATGCAGCGTAAATTCCCGTACCCGGGCAAAGGAAGTCTCCAGCCGGCCCGTCATGTCGTTGATGACGGAGGTCAGGCGGTCCAATTCGTCTCCAGTTCCCAGCAGCGGCAGGCGGCGGTGCAGGCTGTCCTCATGAATATGTTCGGCCGCTTCCGTCAGTTTCACGACCGGGGCCAGGGAGCGGTGGATCAGCCACCAGCTGACTGCTCCCAGCAGGACGAAGGGCACGCAGGATTCCAAAGCGGTATCTGTGATGAACTGCCATTTCTCTCCGGTCGAGGTGCCGGCCGGATCATGCCGGTGGACTTCCTTCCATGCGAGCAGCAGGGAAATGGCGATGGCGGCGGCAAAGAGTCCGGTATGCCACCAGCAAAGGCGCCTGCGCAGGGACTTCGTCATGGCGCGGTTTCGTTCAGCATATAACCCACCCCACGGATGGTGTGCAGCAGGGGCAGGTTGGCACCACTATCGATTTTTTCCCGCAACTTCCTGATGTAGACGTCCACCAGATTGGTGCCCGGATCAAAGTTATAGTCCCACACTTCGCGCAGCAGCAGGGAGCGGGGACAAACCTGCCCGGCTTGTTTCATCAGCACTTCCAGCAAGCGGAATTCGCGTGCGCTCAATTCGATCAGACGGCCGCCCCGTGCCCCAATGCGGTGCGGCACATCCAGGGTGAGGTCCGCGACGCGGAGCAGGATGGCCTTGGACTCGCCCCCCCGGCGGGTCAGGGCCTGGAGGCGTGCGACCACTTCGCCAATGGCGAAGGGCTTGGCCAGATAGTCATCGGCCCCGGCGTTGAGACCTTCAATTCGTTGATCCACTTCCCCGAGAGCGGAGAGAAGCAGGATGGGCGTGCTGTTGCTCCGGCTCCGCAGGCGGCGCACCGCAGTCAGGCCATCGCAGCCCGGCAACATGATATCCATGACCACGGCATCGTAGGCCTGGGTGCTGATCAGTTCCACGGCCTCATCACCCCGGCCTGAGACCTCCGGGGCAAATCCGGCTGCTGCCAATCCAGTCACCAAGCCCGCTGCGGTGCGGGCTTCGTCTTCAACAATCAAAATACGCATATCGCAAAAGGCCTTCGCCATCTTCACCCGGAACATGAAACGGCGGGTGGGGGAATGCACCTTAAATTCCGTTACAAATCCACCGCTTCCCGCGAGGCGGTGAAAATCAGCACGGCCCGGATTTTTGCTGACGGCAGGGCGAGCAGCCGTTCCAGGGCCTGCCGGTAAATCACGATCTGCCGCCGGTACTGCAACGCCGCTTTCCCCGCGGTGGGAGCGGCGGGTCCCGTCTTGAAATCCACCAGCACCGCCGAGAGCGCCCGTCCCGCGGCATCCCTCACCACCACCACCCGGTCGAACACCCCGCTCTGCAAGGTTCCCTCCAGGATGATGTCAAAGGCCCGCTCCCGCCAGACCTCCACGGTCCCTTCCGGCCTGACAAAAAACTCCGCCAGTCCCGGATCCTGCAGACAAGCCCGCGCTTCCGCCACAGCGTCCGGTTCCAGCCCGGTTCCGGCCAAAGCGGCGTCTGCCCCGTCGAGCCACTCCAGCCGTTGAAAGACCGCATGCACGGCGATGCCCGATTCCTTCGCGGCCTGCCGCGCGCTTTGGAAAACGGCTTCGCTTTCGTCATCGGTAACGTCCGACGGCCGTTTGAAACGCAACGGGATGGTTTTGACCGGAGATTTGCCAGGGACCGCCGGGGGCGGCACCGCGAATAAATCCGCCTGCACCGCCTGCGGGTCCGGGACCGGTGGGGAGGTAGCCTTCGCGGCCGGAGGGGCGCTTGGTTGAAGCGCGTGCGCCCGATACCAATCTGGC
>JAYUWQ010000532.1:0-1629 GCA_043753485.1 bacterium | reverse complement strand
CAGAGCATTCTGGATTCGGTGGCCGGTCAGGCGAAGGATCTGGAACGGAATATCGGGCCGAAGGACCGGGAACGGCTGGATCAGTATTTCACCAGTGTCAGGGATTTGGAGCAACGGCTCCAGATGTCGCGCGAATGGGAGAACAAACCGAAACCCACCGTGACCACCGCCCCTCCTTTGGACCCGGCGGACCCCAGGGAATACATGCAGAAGGTGAAGCTGATGTATGACATGGCTAGGCTGGCGTTTGAGACCGACTCCACCCGCAGCGTGACCCTGATGCTGGACAGCGTGAATTCACCGGTGATCGATGTGAATGGCGAAAAGATGTCGGATGCCTATCATAGTCTGTCCCACCACGGGAAGTCGGACGAGAAGCTCCGGCAGCTCAAGTCGATTGACCAGTGGCACATGAAGCTGCTGGCGGATTTGTTCACCCAGCTCAAAGCGGTGGGGGAAGCCGGGGATACCCTGTTTGACCGGACCATGGTGCTGTATGGCAGCAACCTCGGCAATGCGAACACCCACGTGACGACGAATCTGCCTACCCTGTTTGCCGGGGGGGGCTTCCGTCACGGCCAGCACCTCGCCTTTGATCAGGAACGGAACTATCCGCTGCCGAATCTTTTTGTCTCCATGCTGCAGCGCATGGGGGTGGAGGCTGGCAAGTTCGCCAGTTCCACCGGAACGATGCGGGGACTTGAGATGGTCTGAAGCGGCTTGGGCGCCTGATGGGCCCGGGGCATCAGGCGATGAAAAGCAATCGGAGGGCGGCGAGAGCCGCGAGGGAGAGGACGATGATCTGGAACGGCCGTTGGGGAAGGCGGTGCACCGCCGCACGGCCCAGAAAGAGGCCAGCCAGCACCGTCGGGACCAGCAGGAGATTCAAGGTCAGGGAGCCGCCGCTGATCAGCCCGAGGTGCAGGCTGAAAGGGACTTTGACCAAATTCACGAACAGGAAGAGCCACGCCATGGTGGCGACGAATTCGCGTTTGGGCAGTCCGAGAATCAGCAAATAAATGGTGGCGATCGGGCCGGCCGCGTTGGCGACCATGGTGGAAAGGCCGGTGAGCAATCCTGCCCCCCAGGTGAACGCAGGCGAGCCCGCCATGCGTCCGGTCAGGTGGGGTGCGCGGCCCCGGAAAATCTGCACGCCAAGCATCAGCAGGATCATGGCTCCAATCAGCGGTTTGAATGCGGAGTCCGGGAGGTGCAGCAGGATGCCCCAGCCGGCCACGATGCCGACGAGGATGGGCCAGATCAGGGCGCGGATGCGGCCCCAGTGGATTTCCTGACGATACAGCAGGGCGGCCATGACGTCTGCAAAGATGAGGAGCGGCAGGACCACTCCACTGGACAACTTGCCAGGGAAGATGTCGGCCATGATCAGCACCGTCATCATCCCCACGCCCGCGAGGCCGGCTTTGGCGATCCCGCAGCAGAGCCCGGCGAGGGCGGCCATCGCCCACTGGGTCGGCGTGAGGGCGGGCCACGCCCATGCGCTGGCCAGAGCGGCGGCCGGGGAGATCGGAAATGTCATGAATTCCTCATCCCGGGAAAGAGCGAGGGGGTCAAGGCCAATAGGGGCGTAACTGGATGCCGGAACTGGGACCTCTGCGCAGGCGGCCG
>JAYUWQ010000531.1:0-1629 GCA_043753485.1 bacterium | reverse complement strand
TGCGTGACGCAGGTAGCGGCAGCCTGCGGCCTGAGTTGGAAGGATGTGTTATGGCCCCTGCTCACCGCGGGGGTGGTGAATGTGCTTTGGCGGATTTTCTACGCCCTCTTCATGGCCGGCATCCCCATAGAAAAAGTCAGGGTGGAGCTCCTCAGCCCCTGTCTGCCTTTTCTGATGGGCTACCTGTTCTGCGGGCTGGCGCTCAGCCGGCGGGTGCCGTGGCTGGCCATCGGAATCGGGGCCATCGGCACGCTTTCGTATGTGCTCAGTGTCACCCGTTCCGCATTTTTCATTTTGGGCGCGGCCGGTTTCGGGGCGGCCATCGCCCTCTGGCGCAGCTGGGCCATGGGCGTGCTGGCACCGGGCTTCGGGAACCGCAAACTAGGCCACTCCCTCGCCGTGGGCGGACTGATCGTGTTGGCTATCGCGGTGACTGCGGGGGCTTTTCCCTTTGTGATAGAACGCTGGGCCGAGCGGCTCTTCAACGCCACCGGAGCGGCCTCATCCTCCGCTGACCCCAGCGCCCTGACCCGCTATGCCGAAACCAAGTCCTTCTACGATCTGCTGAACGCGGAGCCTCTCACCTGGGTCTATGGCAGGGGCCTCGGAGCACCCTACTATTGGGATGAAAGTTATGCGGTGGAACTGGCGACCTACACCTATGGCAACCTTGATCAATTCCGCGGCTATACCAGCGACATCCGCTTTCCCGGCCACTCCATCTGGACCTACGCTATTTTCTCCGGAGGGATTATCGGTGGGATTTGCTATTTGGGACTGTTTGGGGCGGCCATCGTGATGGCGCTCCACTCCACCCGCGGGCTTCGCCGGATCAGGGACTACCCGGTGGAGGTGGCATTTCTGCCCTTCATCGCGCTGATGGCGTTCCTCAGCCAAAGCCTGACATTCAATCCCTTCATCGAACGCGCGGGCGGCCTGGTGTTGGGCATTGTGATCGGATTCCCGCAATTTTTATATCATCACGCGTGGCGGAAGGGGAAAGCCATCTAACAGGCTGGCGTGACGTTACCTCGGCAACATGCCGAGATACTCCTGCCACGCGGCGTCCGCAGATTTTTGTTTGGTTTCGGCTTCCGCAGGAAGCACCGTCAGGATCTGTTTCAAATCCGCCAACCGTTGCGCCCGCGGTGCGGCCGCGGCGGTGGTGACGGCGGCTTCCAACCCGGCCAGTTCCTCGCGGGAATTATCCAAGGTTTCCTTCAAAGTGCGGGCCTCCCCGCGCAAAGCGAACGCGGCAATCTGATACTTGGCCGCCTTCCAACGGGCAAGGGACTGCCCCAGGCTCCCCGCCTGAGTTTCGGCGGCGGCCACGGCTTGGGCGGCGTTGGCGGCTTCCTGCTTTAGCGCGGCCAGAGCCGGCTCCTGTTCCGGCATTTTTTGCGTCAGGAGGAATAGTTCGGTTTTGATGGCTTCCGCTTCGGCGGCCGCCTGGGCGGCTTCGGCCCGGCGTGGCGTCAGGGCTTTGTCGCAATTCGACATGGCTTCCTGCAGGGCCTCGACGGTTTTTTCCAAAACCGCCTTGCTCAGCGCCGCCAGCGAAGCCTCGGCGCCGGTAGCCCGTTCGAGCACGGCCTTCACGTTAGGATCTGTGGCGGCAGGAACCGGACC
>JAYUWQ010000530.1:0-3953 GCA_043753485.1 bacterium | reverse complement strand
GTCCGTTGGCCACCGGATGGCGCCGGAAGCGCCACAGGTCCCGATTGTGGATGCGGGAACCCAGCCATTCCCGGATGCGGCCTTTGCGGCGCTCCCGGGGGTGGCGGAGGTTGCGGTAGAGCTTGCGGCTCTGGTGGCGCAGGCTGCGGCGGAACCGCTCCAACCAGCCGACGGGGTCGGGCGGCTGGGATAGATCAGGGGGGGCGGGCAGCATTGTTCAATCTAAGGCACGTGGGGGAGGTGTGCAAATTTTCCGTCAGTTATTCCAGGAAGGGCACGGTGGGGTAGCGTCGCCCGCCGCCGGTTCCAGTGAACAACAGCTTGCCGGGCGCCCGATTTTCTTTTAGAAACAGTTGGAATCCCGCCCTTTCCCCGTCCAAACCGCCGCCCATGAAGAAAATCGAAGCCATCATCAAGCCGTTCAAACTGGCGGAGGTGAAACTGGCTTTGCTGGAGGCGGGCTTGGAGGGCATGACGGCGACGGACGTGCGCGGGATTGGCCGTCAGCGCGGGCACCGCGAACTCTATCGCGGGAGCGAATACGAGAATTCCTTCATTCCCAAGATAAAATTGGAGGTCCTCGTCGCCGACCATGTGGTCGATCAGGTGCGGGAGTTGATCCTTGAGGCCGCGTCCACCGGCAAGATCGGCGATGGAAAGATTTTTGTTTACCATATGGATGAGGTGCTCCGCATCCGGACAGGTGAGCGCGGTCCGCCGGCCGTGTGACCCTGCCTTTCCCCTTTTTTCTGTGAATGCTTACTTGATCCCCCTTCTGCGGCGCACCCTGATGCTGGCGGCAGTTTTCATGGCTGCTTCCGCCCCGGCAGCCCAGACCATCCGTGTCCCCTTGTCAGACGGATTTGATATCCCGGTGGGCAAACCCGACGGGGCCGGTTTTTACGTCTTCCGGGGATACTATCCCGGCGGCCACCTCGGGGAGGATTGGAATGGCAATGGCGGGGGGGATTCGGATCTCGGAGATCCGGTCTATGCGACCGGCGCGGGAGTCGTGGTGTATTCCGAGGACTACCTGCGCGGATGGGGAAATGTGGTGATTGTCAGGCATGCCTATCTTGATGAAAATGGGCGCGTTGCCCTCATGGACAGTCTGTATGGCCACCTCGACCGCCGCATGGTCCGTAAATATCAACTGGTGCAGCGCGGACAGCAATTGGGCACCATCGGCACCGCTCACGGCAAGTATGCCGCGCATCTGCATTTTGAGATGCGGAAGAACATCAATATCGGCATGGCCCGGACGGCTTTCGATCAGGGTTACTCCAATTATTTCAGCCCACGCCAGTTCATCGGCGCCCGCCGCACCCTGCGCTCCGGGGCCAACGTGGTGGTGCCGGTGGATACCTTCACCGGTCCGGCCGGCAGCGAGGCCGACGATGCCCCGCCCAAACCCATCGAATTGACCAGGCAGCCTGATGGGAAGAACAAGTCCGTCCCGGTGCCCACCCGCGACCCGGTGAAACCAGCCGCACCGGACCGCGATGCCTCTCCGGTGGAGGCCAAGACCGCCGCCCAGCGCGAGGCTCAATTGCAAAAATTGATCGAGGAAAACCGGAAGAAAGTGGAGCTGATGAAGGATGAGGATCTGGACACCTTCTGGTCCCGGCTGAAGAATAAGTTGGAGAAATAGCAGGACTCCCCACCCGCCTCCTGGCCTGCTGCCGTAGCCTCCTTCCCACCCTGATGCAGCCACCCATGGAGCCTTCCGCTGCGCCGGCTCCCCCCGCCCGGGCCGCGCGTCTGCTATCGCTCGATGCCTACCGCGGGTTCGCCATGTTTCTCATGGCAGCGAAATTGTTGCGGGTGCCGGAAGTGGCGGAGCACTTCCCTCGCAGCCCGGTTTGGCAGTGGCTGGGCCGGCACTGGGAGCATGTGGAGTGGACCGGTTGCACCCTGCACGACCTCATCCAGCCATCCTTCAGTTTTATGGTAGGCGTCGCCCTGCCTTTCTCCATGGCCGGCCGGCTCGCCGCCGGGGCCACTCCGGGGAAACTCTGGCTCCATGCCTGTTGGCGCGGACTTGTCCTCGTGCTGCTGGGGGTCTTCCTCCGCAGCATCGGCCGGGAGCAGACGTATTGGACCTTTGAGGATACCCTGTCGCAGATCGGCCTGTGCTATCCGCTGTTGTTCGCCCTCGGCTTGGCCCGGTGGCGCACCGTGTGGATTACGCTGGGTCTGCTCCTCGCCGGCTATTGGGCGCTGTTTGCCCTGTGGCCGCTGCCCGGGGCCGGTTTCGACTACTCCAGCTACCGTGTGCCCGCCAGCTGGCCGCATCATTTCAGCGGGTTTGCCGCGCATTGGAATATCAACAGCAACCCCGCGTGGGCCTTCGACCGCTGGTTCCTGAATGCCTTCCCGCGGGAGCAGGAATTCATGGGGAATCCTGGTGGGTATGCCACTCTGAGTTTTATCCCGACCTTGGGCACCATGGTGCTGGGCCTTTGCGCGGGCCGCTGGATCCAGCAAAACCAGGCCACGCCGGGCCCCCGCCAAGGCTGGATCCTCACCGGCCGTCTGGCGCTCGCGGGATTGATCGCCCTCGCTGCCGGCTACAGCCTCGACCGCCTCGGGCTCTGCCCTTCCGTGAAAAAAATCTGGACACCCTCCTGGACCCTGTTCAGCGGCGGGTGGTGTTTCCTCTTCATGGCCGCCTTCCACCTCCTGGCCGATGTGCTTGGCTGGCGTCGTCTCTTTTTCCCGCTGGTGGTCATCGGCACCAATTCCATCGCCATGTATGTCCTCGTCCACATCACGGCCGATTTTTTCAGCAGTGCCCTCACCACCCACCTCGGCACCGCGCCCTTCCATCTTTTCGGCGAAGCCCTTGCCCCCCTCTGTCAGGGTGTCATCGTGCTCCTGCTGCTCTGGCTGATCCTCTGGTGGATGTACCGCCGCCGGCTGTTCCTGAAAGTGTAACTTAAAAGGGTAACCGCCTGGCGGGTGGGCAGTAGGCCGCTCAATGCAGGGAAGTCCATTTTGCGGTCGGCCCATAACCCGGGGAAAGCTCTTTTGCCCTCACTCATCCCCATGAGTGCCTGTGCTCATGCCCATGAGTGCCCTTAAAAGAGCTTTCCTATGGTTTTGTGTAAAGAGCTGTGAATCAACCCTTTGACTCGCAGATAGCCCGTTTTTGGCCCTGAACTGGGTCGGCTCCCCCGCCCAGGGCGCTATCAAGCTGGCGTTCCCCATGACCCCGGCCGTCCTCGCCACCCTCATCCGCAGTGTCGGGAGTGGCCTGAAAGGCAACCTGAACTACCCTGACTTCGAAAACTGGGAAGCCTCCTGCTCGCCACCGAAGGCGCCCTCGTGGGCTCCATGCACGACGTCACTACCGCCGAGCAGATGGCCAAGGCCGCCCGCTCCGCCCGCGATCTCGAAGTCCTCAACGCCGAAACCAACCTGCGGAATGTCGCCATCGCCTGCGAAGCGTTGGACCGCCGGGAGGAAGCCCTCCTCAGCGCCGGTTGGGAGCTGCGCCGCGCGGGTGGTGGACCGAAGCCCCTGCCGGCTCCCGTCCGCATCGCTGCCAGGAACCTCCCCTATGAAGGCCAGGTCGAAGTCCGGTGGAGTTCCGTCACCAACAAAAAATACTACGAAGTCCAGGCCATCACCGGCGGACCGGACCCTGCCGACAATTTCTGGGAGACCCTCACCATGGTCCCGGAAGGCCGCGTCAACAAAGTGTTCCATGGCCTCCCCGTCGGCAGCTACCTCAGCGTGCGCGTCCGCGCCATCGGCTCCCGCGGCCCCAGTCCCTGGACCGAAATCGCCACCATCCGCGTGAACTGACCCCAGCCCGCCCCCCGCTCCCTTGCGGAGCCCTCACCCCAGGCCCGTCCTCCCCACCGTGGGAGGGCGGGTTTTGTGTTGGGGGCCAGACGCCCGCGGTGCGTGGGGAAAAAAAGGAGGAGCGCGGACTTGTAGTCCGCCCC
>JAYUWQ010000529.1:0-1630 GCA_043753485.1 bacterium | reverse complement strand
GGGCCTGGGAGACGCTTCTCACCAATATAACCGCGCTCCCCGCCGCGATGCGGGGATCCCATGCCATGTGCCGCTTGGCGGAGGAGGCGCGCAACGGGCTCAGGGAACTCCAAGGACTGGCCAGCCTTGAAGTCCACCAACAGGCCTCAGTTCCTCCCGGCCCCCGTCAGGATTTCCCCCTATCAAAACCATGAATCTTCCTCTTTTCACGCCGCTCGCGGCCCTGCTGCTGCTTGCGGTTCCCGCCTTGGCCCAGGTCGGCTTCACGGGCGGCGGGTACAGCGAAAACTTCAACAGTCTCGGCACCGGGAATACGGCCCCACCGGCTGGTTGGGCGTTCTACGGAAACCTGGGCGGCTCGAATTCCACATGGACGGATGCCACTGCGGGAGGAATTCTCGCCAGCGGCACCGGGGCCATGAGCGGGGGAGCCGTCGGTGCCACCCTCACAGCTGCGACCACCTTCACTTCCACCAGCAACGCCAGCGGATTTAATTTTGCGGTGCCTTCCTCAACCGGGGACCGGGCCATGGGCACCTCTCCTACCTCGGGCTCCGGAGTCGTGCTGCAGCTTTCCCTGACCAACAGCACGGGCACTGCCCTCAACGGTGTCCAGATTAGCTATCTCATCCGCCGTTTCACCGCTCCGGCTTCGGTCAATGAGCTTCCTGGCTACTGGCTTTTCTACAGCGTGGCCAACGGTCCGTGGACCAATGTTCCAGCCTTGAATCCCACTGTCTCCGGTTCCGGTGGCATCGTGGTTCCTAACACGATCGGAGTGGCCACCGTCCCCCTCACCCCGGTCAATTTCAGCACCCCGTGGGCCAGCGGGGCGAATCTCCGCGTCCGCTGGGTGGATGACAATGCCGTCGCTACTTCACCGGACCAGGTTTTCGGAATTGACGACGTCACCATCATGACCGCGCAGCCGCCGCCGGTGATCACCCTAACGGCCCCAACCCCCGGGGCCACTTTCGCCCTGCCGGCGGCCGTCGCACTAAGCGCCGATGCGACAGACAATGGCACAGTCACCAAAGTAGAGTTTTTCGTGGGGACTACCAAAATGGGCGAAGATCTCACCGCCCCCTTCAGTTTCGACTGGATCCCGGCGCTTTCCGGCATCTATTCGCTCAAGGCGGTGGCCACTGATGATGCTGGTGCCAGCGCTCAATCAGCACCGGTCAGCGTTTCGGTCATCAATCCGAACAACGTCCCGCCCTCCGCCTCCATCATGAGTCCATCGGCCGGAGCCACGGTTCCAGCGTCCAGCATCAGTGTGTTGGCGGCGGCTTCGGATACCGATGGTGTCATCACCAAAGTTGAGTTTTTCAGCAACGGGGCGAAGGCCGGTGAAGATACCACTGCTCCCTACAATTTCACCATCCCCGGCCTCGCGCCTGGCCCGCTGACCCTGACCGTAGTGGCTACGGACAACGATGGGTCTTCGACCTTCTCTGATCCAGTCGTGCTTACTGCTGTCGCTTTCACTGACTCTACTGTCATTCCCCGCGGAGCAGTCTGGAAATATGATGATGCAGGCACCGACCTTGGCACCGCTTGGAGGGAGCCGGGCTTCGATGATGCCTTGTGGCTCCAGGGCCCCGCGGAACTGGGGTATGGAGACGCCCCG
>JAYUWQ010000528.1:0-1630 GCA_043753485.1 bacterium | reverse complement strand
TGATGAAGTATTTGCGGCCCGGCTCGATGCGGACTGTCTCCGTGTTCTCCAGTGAGACGGTGACACCTTTTACATAGACACGCGGGGTGTGCGTGTGGCCGAAGAAGCAGACCTGTGTGAACTGATAGCTGAAGCTGGCCATGGCGTCGAACTTGTTCATGACGTAGGCCCAGCTGGTGGGGGTATCGAGCGTGCTGTGGACGATGGTGAAGTCCCGGACCTGGCGGACCATGCGCAGGGAGCGCAGCCAGGCTTTGTCTTCCTCGGACAAGGCCCGGCGGGTCCACTCCAACGCGGCATGGGCGAGGGGATTCAGCCCCACGATGTCGGTGTCGGCGGAGGCTTCCTCGTCATGATTGCCCTTCACGACGGGGCATCCGAGCTGCTGGAGGCGGTGGACGCACTCGCAGGGATTGGCGTTGTATCCGACCACGTCACCGATGCAGACGTAGTCGGTCGCGCCCTGCTCGGAGGCATCAGCCATGACGGCGTCAAAGGCTTCCAGGTTGGCGTGGATGTCGCCGAAGATTGCGAACTTCATCGGATGGGCACAAAAATAACCGATTCAGGCAGTACGGGATGGAATGCAACAGTCGATTGCCTGAGCGCGGAACCCTCCGGCGGTGGAACCGGCGCCGGGCCGACCGGTCATGATTTGCGCTTGGCGGCAGTCTTGGCAGGGACGGTGGCCGGTTTGGCCGGGGATTGGGCGGCAGGCTTGGCAGGCGCGGTTTTGGCGGCAGCGGTTCCTTTCGCAGCTTCAGTAACGGCGGCGGCGGCGGCGTCCGCCGCGGTTTTAGCGGCAACGCGGGCACCCGCCTTGACCACGGGGGGACCGGCCGCGATCCCGCGCTTCATGACGGCGAAAAGGCGCTGCACTTCGAGCTTTTTCTGCGGGGGAATTTGGTTCCAGTGGGTGTCGGTGAGGGCCCCTTCAATGGCGTAGGCGGCGACGAGGGAGACGGGGTGACCAGCGAGCAACATGCGGCGGCAAACTTCGATGGCACCCAGTTTGGCCATCTCGCTGCGGCTGCGCACGCCAGCGTCGACCAGCCAGAGGGCGGTCTTTTCTCCAAGGTTTTTGAGGGCGGCGAGTTCGAGGACGACGGGATCGGTAGCGGACATAAATTTGAGTTTGGCCGGACGACGGCCTTTTGTCATCGGTAGAAAAGCAGAGTATTGAAAGAATTTCAGCCAATATTTTACAGGAATCTTCATTCGCTCCGGGAAAGGGAGCAGGCTCCACGGGGGAAAGGCGGGGGTTAACCTGAGGATTTGGCATGGATGGTGCTTTTTTGTCCTGAGAATTTAGGCGGATTGCCGGCAAATGGGCCGGGTCCGCCAACGATCGGGGGTTGCTGCATAAAGCTGTGTCCGGGCGGGGAAACCCTTCCGGGCACAGCAATTCCCCCCTAAGTCCGCCGGGGGACATTTCGGGTGCGCCCGGAACGAATCCAGACACGTTGCCGGTGTCTATGGGCATGTCTATTACTACAAAAAGGGGCGATGAAGGGAAAACCGATCTGCTGTTTGGGGGACGTGTCGGAAAATCCCATCCCCGCCTGCACGCGGTGGGCGAAGTGGATGAATTGAATGCCGCGCTGGGGTTGGTACGGGTGCAGGCCCGGAA
>JAYUWQ010000527.1:0-3956 GCA_043753485.1 bacterium | reverse complement strand
ACGGGAGGGGACCGGGACGGCTTCGCTGCTGCCGCGCCGGCGGTGGACCTGAACCGTCAGCTTTCGGCCGCCGATCTGTGGCTGAGGGCGAACCCGGCCAAGGCGAAAAAGGCGAATTTTTACCGGTTCTTCGTGAACTGGATCGCCCGGCAGCAGGAACGCGGCGGCGATACCGCCAGCGCCAAGCCCGTCCCCACTTCCGCCCCCACAGGCCGCTACGGCCCTGCCCAACCTGACAAATGGAAACTGCCCTCATGAATGCTGTGACCGATACCCACCGCACCGCGCCCTGTCCGATCTGCGGGACGCCAGTGAGCCGCCTCCGGGTGTTTTTCTGGGAGCGTGAACTATACGCCGATTGCGCCTGTCTGTGCCCGGCCTGTGACGATGCCCGGGCCAAGGAAGAAGCCAGCAGGAAGGCGGCGTGCTCCTTCTGGGCGCACTGGGAAAAGCACGTCCCCAACGATTACCAGCGTGCGACCGCGGATCAGGTGCCGCGGTGCTTCAGCGGCGCACTGTCCTGGCGACCGGCGCCGGGACAAAAAGGAGTCGGCATTTATGGGCCATCAGGAACAGGGAAGTCGCACACCTTGGCCCTTCTGGTGTTCGCCCTGGAGACGCCTTTCCGCTGGGTCACAGGCGCGAGGATGCGCCAACTTGCCATCGATGCCGCCACGATGGAGGGCGCGGCCCGGGATGATGCCCGGAAGGATCTGGCCGCACTCCGGGACGTTCCCCTGCTGGTGATTGACGACCTAGCTGAGGTCAAATTTACAGAAGCATGGGCCGACAAATTGTTCGAGATCCTCGAATACCGCAACTCCACCGGGCGCCTGACGATGTGGACGGCTCAGCATGGGCCCGGACAGTTGGCCGCGAAGATCAGCGGAGGGAAGGACGTGGACCCCGGCACGGGAAGCGCCATCGAGCGGCGGCTGTGCCAGCATCACGCGCTTTTCAGGGCGTGATGGAGTTGACTGAGTTGTCTGGTTGCTGAGTCGCTAACATAAAAAGTTTGATTTTTGTGGAATATGGGGTAACATCAACCACATATGAACCTACGTAACAAGCAAACACATGAGGTGCGCGAAGTAATCCCCATGCCGGACAAGGAGGGGAATTTCAACACCTGTTCAGGGCCTTTTCCCAGTGCTGAGTGGGAGGCTGAGTGGGAGGTACTTCCAGAAATCCCCTTCGAAAATAACCCGGCATTCCGTATTCGTCCCCGAAGGTTAGTTCGGATGTGGTAAACCGGGACGGTTGAGGTTAAGATGTGTGGCGGAGTGATTCCGCCCAGTCCCCGAGGCTGGCAAAGCCCAGCGCCGCCACGTGCTCGCGCGCCGCTTTCCATCCCTCATCAGTGCAGTAAATCTGATGGGCTTTCCGCTTGTCCGTGGCGTCCTTGGCCTTCCGGCCGGCACCCTCGCGTGCACCGCCTTTTGGCTTGCCGGCGGGGGCTCGGGATGGCATATTTTCGGCGGTTCGTTTGTCGTTCATGACGTTCGTTCTGGTGGGCCCGCAGCGGGCGTTGTTTCCCGCTGCGGGCTTTTTTATGTCTTCGTCTACCCAAGGAGGTTTTCCGGCCGTGCGCAAGGAAGCTGGAAGGTGGCATTGAAGAACATGGCAGCGCCCGTTTCCCGCAGCTCCTCAGCGGCTTCCGCGGGTGTTTTCAGCCAGCCCTTGAGCCTGCCGTGTTCGACATTGAGGGCCAGAATGAACCGGGAGTTGAATTTCAGGTGCAGATTCCCATTTCCGAACGCCCGGACGGTGAACAGAATGGCCCTCTTGCCCGTGGTCCAATCGGTGAACCCGAATTCCTTGGAACCCCCGGAAACCCATTGCCCGCTCTCCTCGATGGTCTCACCGGAACATGGCACGAAACCCAGGGTTTGCGCCACGGTCAGCAGGTCGCCCAGGAAGTCGCCCGCGCGATCTGACAGCTTGTTCCGGTATTTGTAATCCCCGTAGGAATGGCTGATTCCCCCGACCCGGTGCGTCACGATGCGGTATTCCAGGGCATAGTGGGAATTCTCCTCCCCCTCCCGCTGGTGTCTCCACCCGTCCACAAAGGCCCGCCGGTTGCTGGCATACATTTTTACGTTGGCCTTATCGACCATGTTTTCGTAAACGTCGATGAGCTGCGACCCAATGAACCGGTTGGCGTTCTTCAGGGCCCAGACGATCACGGCATGGATATTTCCGACGGTGAAATCAACGTTCCGGTTCGCGTTCAGGGTATTCAGCAGCTTCTGACGGCTGGCACCGGTGAGGCGCGAGGTAATGGGGCCCATGCGTGAAAAGAGCTCGCTCCAATACACCGACCGCAGCCCGGTCAGGCGCTCCCGCAGGCACGTCATGAGCTTCGACGGATCAATCTGGAATTCCTTTAGCAAGCCCGGATCCAGCAGGGACGCGGCGCGGTAGTTCTGCCGGATCTGCTCCATTTCCCCATTGTAGAGGTTCACGAGGGCAGAGGGAAGGCTTGCAGAATGGACTATTGAGTCCAACCGGGACAGAGGCGGCGCGGCTTTCTCCTCCTCCCTCGCTGTCTCATACCCGGCGATGAAGTCGGCAAACTCATCCTGGAACGCCCGTTCAAAAGCTGATTCCTTCCGGCTGGTGAAGTCCACCCGCAGCAGGTGCACCTTTGCGCGCGCGGTCCGATCCTCGCTGTCCTCGAAGTCATAGGCGCCCACACGATGCGCCAGCACGCCCCGGAAGGCCAGCGCCTCAGCGATAGGCCCGGACCGCTCCCAGCGCTCAGGAATGACCAGATAAACAAGCTGGCTGGCACTCTCCCGGATGATCTTCACGGCCCAGCCTTCAAATTCAGAATATGGGGGATTGCAGAACGTGACGGCGGCTGTTTTGGAAATCAGGCTTTGCTCATGGAAGTCTGTCCCGATAACGAAAACGGCGTCATCCATCTGACCGCAAAGGATGGGGCTTTTCTCAATGGCGTAGAAGGTTTCCAATGCCCGCAGCGGGTGCGACCACTCCGGGGCATCATGGGCGCACGCCTCCCGGGCGGCATCCCGCAGGGCCAGCAACACCTTTCCATTGCCCGCGCCTACGTCGAGCACTGAGGCAAGGCAGCCCGTGCGGCTGAAACGGGAGGAGTAATCCCCCCGCCGGTCATTGTAGCCGGCAATGTCCCGCACAAGGGCGCCGATGATTTCCGCCGTGGTGGGGTAGAATTCAAAATCCTGCCCGGCGTCCTTCAGGTCAGAAACAAGTCTGGAAATGCTCATATGGGTAAAGGGCAGAGGTTCAGGATGGGAGGGGACCGGCTTCCGCGGCGAAGTTGTTCGCGGCGCTGCTTAGGATGTCCGTAGGCTCAAGGCCGCGGCTGTGCGCGAGGTGCAGCAGGTTCACCATCAAATCGATGTATTCACAATCATCATCAAAGTTGAAGGAGGCCAGCTTGTTAAGCGCTTCCGCGGCGCGCTTTCCATTGGTCATTTCCGGATCTGCATTCAGGCCATCGTCAATGGTAGCAAAGCGCGCGGGCTCATGAGGCGGGAGGTTTTTGAGTTCTGGGAATTCCATGTTGTTTGGTTCTGGTTGAGCGGGGCATTGATTCGCCGCGCCACACTGCCCCGCCGGATCTCTCCAACGGGGCAGACAGGCGGGGCGGGTCATTCCATCCCGAAAAGGTCAAACTTCCGGATGATCATTCCGCCCTGTTTGGTCACGCATCCGGCTTCCACGTCCCGCCGGTCCCGCGCAATCGCCCGCGGCAC
The DNA here is from genome assembly GCA_043753485.1 of bacterium. Lineage (GTDB taxonomy): Bacteria > Verrucomicrobiota > Verrucomicrobiia > Verrucomicrobiales > V1-33 > CAIZWU01. The sequence continues at coordinate 213 of JAYUWQ010000527.1, read as the reverse complement.
GTCCCGCAGCTTGGAAGCCGTCACGTTGAGTTCCGACGTGCTCCCATCGCTGAAGATGTAGCGAACGCGAACCCCGAACCCCCGGCCCATTTTCTCCGGCTTGGCGCTGACCTGTTCGACATTCACGGCCCGGACTTCACCGGAAGCCAGGGGCTCAACGCGGGGCTTCATCACGTCGCGCACGGCGGGCGCTTCCATTACTTCCATTTCCAC
>JAYUWQ010000526.1:0-3959 GCA_043753485.1 bacterium | reverse complement strand
CCGGAAGGGTGGCTGAGCTCGGTTTAAGGCACTCGACTCGAAATCGAACGTGGGGCAACTCACCGTGGGTTCGAATCCCACCCCTTCCGCCACTTTTTCCTTCGGCTTTCCAATCCTTGGATCAGGACAAGGGGTTTGACTCCATGCCGGAGCCGGGAGATCCGCTCAAAACTGATCGACGAGGTATTTGATCAAGTCGGTGGAAGTCACCATGCCTACCAGTTTGCCGCCGGAAACGACGGGCAGGGAGTGGAATTCGCTCTTGGCGAGGATTTCGGCCGCCTGGCGGACATACCCATCATGGGGCATCGTGACCGGGTTCTTTTTCATGACCTGTTCCAAGGTCACGGAATGGTCCAGCACGGCATCCACGGCCCGCTCGTCCGTCCCGAAGGCCTGACCGAAACTCAGGCTCAGGATGTCCGACCAGCTGATGATGCCCACCAGTTGATCCCCGCTGACCACGGGCAGGTGGTGGACGCCCGATTCATGCATCAGCTTGCGGACTTTTGAAATCGGATCGCCGTGATGCACGGTGACCAATTCGGTGCTCATGATGCGGGAGATGGGTTCGTTCTGTTTCATATGTTACCACCTTAAACAGAGGGACTTCGGGTGGCTCCGCATTTACGGCCAAAGGATGCGCACCGTTTGCGGTGATCGGCGTAAGACCCGCACCCCCTCTCCCGTCCTTGGGAGATGCGCCTTCTCCTTTTTGCTTTCCTGCTGATCACCAGCATCTCCGTCACCCCTGCCGCGGTGATCGAAATCCGCACTCCCGCGGAATTGAAAGCGGTCCAGGCCAAACCCGTGGCGGGTGATGTCTGGAAGATCCACCCGGGCGAATATCCGGGCCACAACCATGTGGCCGGCGTGGCGAAACTCACCGTTGAAGCCGCTGACCCCAAAAATCCGCCCCTCTTTCAGGGGGGCAGTCTCGCATGGCAATTTTCCCGCTGCCCCGGCCTGACCCTGCGCCACCTCGCCTGCCGGGGGCAGTCCTCCAATGGGTTCAACTTCGATGACGGCGGCCCTGCCAAAGGCGATGTGGCGGGCATTACCCTCGAAAACCTGACCATCAGTGACATCGGGCCGGACGGGAATTTCGATGGCATCAAATGCTCCGGGCTCTCGGATCTCACCATCCGGGACTGCACCATCCACGGGTGGGGCGGCCAGGCGATTGATCTGGTAGGCTGCCACCGCGTGGTGATTTCGGGGTGTCGTTTTCTCGGGAAACCCGGCTTTTCCCAGCACACTGGACCGCAGTTCAAAGGCGGCTGCGAGGACGTGATTTTGGAAAAATGCACCTTCCTCGACGCGGGCGGCCGACCGATCCAGGCGGGCGGTTCCACCGGCATGGACTACTTCCGTCCCCTGGGCGTGAAATACGAAGCCCGCCGCGTCATCATCCGGAACAACCGGATCGAAGGTGGTGACTGCGCCTGTGCCTTTACAGGCGTTGATGGCGCGGAGTTCAATCAGAACACGGTCATTCGCCCCCGGAAGTGGTTCTTCCGTATTCTCACCGAAACCAGGGTCGAAGGTTTCCCGCCCGCCCGCAACGTGACCCTCACCGGCAATACCTTCATCTACCGCCGCAGCGAGGTGCAGACGCCGCTCAACATCGGCCCTGACACCGCGCCGGAGACATTCAAGTTCGTCAACAACACGTGGTATGCCGAGGATAAGCCGGAGGCTTCCAATCCGCGGCTTTCCGTGTCTGAAACGGGTGGGATTTATGGCAAAAAGCCGGAATAGTGACCTGGTTTATAGTTGATAGGGAATTGCGCCGGGCAGTCATCACCATGCAAAACCCACCGCGCGAATACCTCAAAGACCCCGGCAGGGGTCACAGCCATATCAGCCGGTGGTCGAGCGAAGCGAACACCACCGGATTCCTCACCGGAACAACCCGCACCCCGGCAGGGGTGCCAGAAAGCCCCCGAAGTCGCATGACACTTCCAGCTCTTTCAGCTTATCTGCGACCCCTGCCGGGGCCGGGATGGACTTGATATCAAATTCCGGGTATGTCGCTCCCGCTCAATCCCCGGCTGATCGCTGCGATGCCTCCGGCATCACGTCATATCGAAGTGAGTTGAATTGTTCTTTCTTCCCGGAATTCAGTGGCTCATTTGATAGCCCCTGAACGACTTATAGCCCGTGGTATTCCTGCAGGGTTTTCACCTCGAGTTTGTTCTTCTGGAGCGAACCAATCGCATGGGCCGCGGCGCGGGCTCCACGCAGGGTGGTCTGGATCGGCGTGCGGGTGCTGACGCTGGTGCTGCGGATCAGGACTTCGTCCTTGCGCGTTTCCTTCTCGCTCGGGGTGTTGATGATCATGGCGATCTCGCCGTTTTTCATCATGTCGAGGATGTTGGGACGGCGGCCTTCGGCAATTTTGTGAACGATCTCGCAGGGGACACCGGCTTCCTTGATGGCTTTGCGGGTGCCGTCGGTGGCGACAATCACAAAGCCGAGGTCGTGGTATTCCCTGGCGATGATGCCGATGCGCGGCTTGAGGCGGTCGGAGACGCTGATGAAGAGTTTGCCCTTCAGCGGCAGGCTGTTGCCGGCGGCCATCTGGCTCTTGGCGAAGGCCATGGCGTGGTCGGCGTCGATGCCCATCACTTCTCCGGTGCTCTTCATTTCCGGGCCCAGGGCAATGTCGATGCCGGGGAATTTCGAGAACGGGAAGACGGCTTCCTTCACGTTGAAATACGCAGGGATGATCTCGGTGGTGAAGCCGAGCGACACCAGGGAAACCGGCGTGATGTCCGTCAGGCCCTGACGTTTCAAACCATCGCTGGCCATGATTTTGGCGGCGTATTTGGCGAGCGGGCGGCCGATGGATTTGCTGACAAACGGCACGGTGCGGCTGGCACGGGGATTCACTTCGATGACATAAAGAATCTCGTCCTTCACTGCGAACTGGATGTTCATCAGGCCAATGACGTTGAGGGCTTTCGCCAGTTCCTTGGCGGCGCGCATGATCTCGGTTTTGATCGGCTCGCTGAGACCGAAGGCGGGGATGACGCAGGCGCTGTCGCCGCTGTGCACGCCGGCTTGCTCGATGTGTTCCATGATGGCGCCGACCACCGTGGTCTCGCCGTCGGAAATGACATCGACGTCCACCTCGGCGGCGTCCTCGAGGAAGCGGTCCACCAGCACCGGGCGTTCGGGCGAGGCCTGCACGGCGTTGCGCATGTAGTGGCGGAGTTCGTCGTCGCTGTAAACGATCTGCATGGCGCGGCCGCCGAGCACGAAACTGGGACGGACGAGGACGGGATAGTTGATGCGCTGGGCGATGGTGACGGCTTCGTCCTCATTCACGGCGGTGCCGCTGGGGGCCTGGTTCAGCTTCAGGTCATCGAGAAGTTTGGCGAAGAACTTCCTGTCTTCGGCCAGCTCGATGTTTTTAGGCGAGGTGCCGATGATGTGGCAACCGGCTTCCTCCAGCTTCGCCGCGAGGTTCAGCGGCGTCTGTCCGCCGAGCTGCACGATGACGCCCCAGCATTGCTCGTTTTCGTAAATGTTCATCACGTCCTCAAACGTGAGCGGCTCGAAGTAGAGGCGGTCGCTGGTGTCGTAGTCGGTGGAAACCGTCTCGGGATTCGAGTTCACCATGATGGTCTCGAAGCCCATTTCCTTCAAGGCGAAGGCGGCATGGACGCAGCAGTAGTCAAACTCAATGCCCTGCCCGATCCGGTTAGGACCGCCGCCAAGGATCATGACTTTGCGTTTCGTGGAAGGACGGGTTTCGTTTTCCTCGCCGTAGGTGGAATAATAATAAGGCGTGTAGGCCTCAAACTCCGCCGCGCAGGTGTCGACGAGGCGGTAGGTGGGGATTACTCCAACATTCTTTCTGCTCGCACGAATAAAATCCTCGGGAACTCTAGCAAGATAAGCCAATTGGCGATCACTAAAACCCATTCGCTTATATTTGCGCAAGACCGCAG
>JAYUWQ010000525.1:0-3960 GCA_043753485.1 bacterium | reverse complement strand
CCAGATCGTCCTGACCAAAGCCCCGGACTACGCCATGCTGAAGTTCCTCCTCGACGGCAAGCCCCTCGACCCAGTCTTCGATGGCTTCAGCCCCCCCGGCGCCGGTGTCATCCACAGCCCCGTCCTGACCGTAGCCAAAACCGACCTCCCCGCCGGAGACCACCGCCTCACCCTCGAAATCACCGGCGCCAACCCCGAAGCCACCAAAGCCTACATGGCAGGAATCGATTATGTCTATCTGAAGCGGGTGCCTTGAACAAGCACCAGCAAAGCCCTCCCAACGGAGCGCGGACTTGTAGTCCGCCCCGGCAGCCTTGGCTTCCCAGTTTTAATGGTCGTCGATTTGAGGAATGGGTTGCAGGTAAGCTTTTAAAACCTGGTGATCAGAGGACTTGGAAACAGCCGACCGAAGCCACCGGTTCCTTACTGGACAGGATTGCCGGGGCGGACTACAAGTCCGCGCTCCTTTTAATGTAGAACCTCCCCTGCGATGTCCGGCGCGCTTCCTCCTTGTCACAAAGGGTGGCACTCCCGGGGGTATTTGCCGCATTATGACCGGCCGGGCCTGATTCAGGGGATCACATTCCGGTTGGCCGACTCGGTACCGGTGGCGCGGATCGAGGCGTGGAAAAAGGAGATGCATTGGATGGAAGGGGGGTGCCAGCCTGACGGGGATGAAGCCTTCGAGGAACAGCGCCGTGAACTGCACCGGCGCATCGCCCATTACGAGGATTCTGGCGAAGGGGAATGCTATTTACAGCGACCGGAGATCGCCCGCCTTGTGGTGGAGGCACTCTCGTGTTTTGATGGGCAACGCTACGAACTCAAGGCATTCTGCGTGATGCCGAATCATGTGCATACCCTGATCCTGACCTTCGAGGAATGGACGACCGGTCAGGTTTTGAAATCCTGGAAAGCCTGGACCAGCCGGGCGGCAAACCGGTTGCTTGGCCGGACGGGGATGACTTTTGGGGCTCCGGATTATTATGATCGCTTCATCCGCGACGAAGCGCATTATCTCAAGGCGCTGAATTATCTGCACCAGAATCCTGTCAAATCTGGCCTCGCGGCCTCAGCGGAAGCCTGGCCATGGAGCAGTGCCTGCCGGAGCGCATAGCATCAGCTGAGCCAAGGCATGGAGCGCGGACTTGTAGTCCGCCCCGGCAACCTTGGTCCACGGTGCCTTTGCTCAGCCGATGCTCCGGGGCGGACTACAAGTTCGCGCTCCTTTTGGAGGCTCTACGTTCGTCAGGACCAAGTGAGGGATCGGCAGCTTTCTGGACAGGTGATTCCGGTTGAAGGAGGGACTCCGACCAGGAGCCTCCTGAGGCGGAGGATGCCGACCCTGACATTATCCTTTACACCGGGACGGGGATTTGCGATGAAGCAGACATGGATGAAACACCCCCGGCGTCCCCATCCGCGCAGACCCCTGCTTCCAAACCCGGGGCGCCCGAGGTGAGGACAATATCGAAACTGATGGGCTACTGGTCCCGCAGCATCAGCGTAGTATTAATGGGCGACTGTCCCCGCATCATTTCCCATATCATCGCGGTACTGGTGATCGTGCACCTCTTTGCCGCATCCATGGGAGGAAGCAAAAACCCGTTGGGTGTGCGGCAAATGGAATCCATCGAGATGAGTATTTACCTCAGAAATGCCGTCGAACAGTTTCATGACGACTATGGCCAACTCCCCCTCCCGGTTGGCCGGGCTTCAGCCAAAGAGGACGTTGACACTGACAGCGGAGCGCTGCCCGGACTGGTGACCGTACTCATCGGCAAGGAACCTCCCGGCACCAAGCTTCAAAACCCCCGTGGCATAGACTATCTGGAAGGCGTCAAACCCGCCAAGCCAAACAAAAAAACCACCGGTCCCCCATGGATCAACGGCCTTACCTGGAACTCCGCCCCTTCCCAATACTCTGTCGTGGACGGCTGGGGAAATATCTTCCGCGTACGGCTGGATACCGATGGTGATGGTTTTGTGGAGAACCCCGATCTCAACGAGGTCGCGGAAGGCCGGACGAAATTGAAGCAGCGGGTGATTGTCTGGTCACCCGGCAAGGACGGGAAGGAAGAGACGTGGGAGGACAACCCGAAGAGTTGGGATTGAGCCTCCGGAGAAGCTTGCCCGACTATCTACCGCCCGGGGAGTTCACCAAGATCCACCCCGATGCACGATGCTTCGAAAACGGACTCCTCTGATGCCATGACCCAGCCGGAGCCGGCATAAATGGTCCTCCCGAAAGAAATGGCTGGCCACCTGCCAGCGGGGCGACCGGGCTCCTGGGCAAGGACCGCAAAAAATGTTTTCGCGTCTGGACGTCCGCCCGGCCGTCGCTAGTCTGCGGGCCATGAACCAGACAATGCGCGCCATGGTGGCCACCGGATTCGGTGGGCCGGAAGTCTTTGAATTGAAACAGATCCCCCGCCCTGTGCCTGGCCCCGGTCAGGTGCTGATCCGGGTGCGCGCCTCCAGCGTGAATCCGATTGATACGAAGATCCGCCGGGGGGCGCTGGCGGCACTGGCGCCCGATCCCATGGTGCTGGGCTGTGATGCGGCAGGAGAAGTGGTGGCTTCCGGTCCGGGCAGCCCTTGGCAACCCGGCGACCGGGTCATGGCCTGCGGGGGCGGGGTGATCGGGTATCCCGGAGCCTTGGCCGAATACCAGGTCATCGATGCCACCCTCTGCGCGCCCTGCCCGGCTGGATTGAGCTGGGAAACCTGCGCGACGCTGCCGCTCGTGGGCCTGACGGCAGATGAAGGCCTGTCGCGCGCCAACGTGCGTGCCGGGCAACGTGTCCTGGTGCATGCGGGCACCGGGGGCGTGGGCCAGATGGCGATCCAGCTGGCCAAACAGCGCGGGGCCAAGGTGTGGGCCACCGTTTCCACCCCGGAGAAGGCCGCGATCGCCCGTGTACTGGGGGCGGATGGGGTGATTTTTTACCGGGAGCAGCCGGTCGCGGATTATGTCAGGGAAATCACCGGCGGCACCGGGTTTGAGGTGGTTTTCGACACCGTGGGCGGGGACAATGTCGCGAAGTGTTTTGAGGCCGTCGGAGTGAGCGGGACCGTGGTCAGCATTTCCACGCGCACCACTGCTGACCTGTCGCCCCTCCATGCCAAGGGCGTCTCGCTGCATGTGGTATTCATGATCATCCCGCTGCTGTATAACCAATCCGGTCCCCGGGCCGTCCAGGGGCAGACCCTCGCCCGCATCAGCCAGCTGGCCGCTTCCGGACGGATCAAACCCCTGCTGGATCCCCACGTCTTCCCATTTGAACAGGCGGGCGCGGCACACACCCTGCTGGAAAGCGGCAGCGCCATCGGTAAAGTCACCCTCACCGGATTCCCTGACTGACCCCGGGCCCCGACCCCACCGCCCTCATGACCGTTCTTATCCTCCGTGCCCTGCTGGGCGTTGTCTGCCTGCTCGGCCTGCTCTGGCTCTGTTCCCTCAACCGCAAGGCCATCAACTGGCGCCTGATCGGCGGTGGTTTGCTGCTGCAGGTGCTGCTGGCCACGGCCTTTTTCGGCGCGCCCGGCCTGACCAAAACCATCCTGGAACCGGTGGCCTCCTTTTTCGTCAGGATCACCGATTTCTCGATGGACGGGGCCCAGCTGGTCTTTGGCAAGCTGGTGGACATTCCCACGATGGAAAAAGCCCTCGGACCGGAAAGTGGATTTATCTTTGCCTTCCGGGTCCTGCCCACCATCATATTTTTTTCCGCGCTGACCTCGGCGCTCTATTACCTGGGGATTCTGCAGCGGATCGTCTACGTCTTTGCCTGGGTGATGAAACGCATGATGCGGCTCTCCGGCGCGGAAAGCCTCGCAGTGGCCGGGGAAGTGTTCCTCGGCCAGACCGAGTCCGCCCTGCTGGTAAAACCCTATCTGCCGAAGATGACGCGTTCCGAAATCGCGGCCATGATGGTCGGCGGCATGGGCACCATCGCG
>JAYUWQ010000524.1:0-3960 GCA_043753485.1 bacterium | reverse complement strand
GAACGCGACATACCAAACCCACCGCGATTGTCAAAAGGAAAACCAAAGGTCCTGCGCTCCCAGAAAGCACGGCTCCCGGGCGGCGCGGCTCAGCGGCTGGCCCAATAACGCATCAGCTGGATCACCCGGGCCAGTCCCAGCCCGATCATCCACAGCGTGAGGCGGACCGGATCCGACTTCGTCCGCCGCAGTTTGGCAAAAACCGGGAGACGGGCGTCTTCTTCAAAAATTTCGGGATAAAACTCCACCGGCTCCCAACGCCGGGTGCCTTCCATGCAGACTTCCGTGCGCAGATTGATGCGGCCGCTTTTCCACAAATCCCTCATCTGTGACAGCCAAAAAGGTCCGTGAATGTTCCCCTCGGCATTCATGTAAAGGTAGCGGGCGGTGGCCATCGCGTCCAATTCTAGCAAGCTTTGCTGTATTTACAATACTGGAGTGGAGTTGTAATGGATGGTTCACGGACGCCAGCGATTCTTGCCGCGTCTCAAACATTCCTCCGCTTTATGCAATCCTGGCACCTCTGGACGATCATCGGCCTGCTCCTGCTCATTCTGGAAATGCTGATCCCTGCCTTCTTCTTCGCCAGCTTCGGGGTGGCCGCGCTGATTACTGCCATCGCCGCCTCTGCCGGGATGGGTTCCACTCCACAACTCGGCATCTTTGCTGTCGCCTCCATCATTTGCATGGCGGCAGTCCGTCCCTTCTTTGTCAAATTTGTCTACCGCCACAGCGATCCCGCCCCCGCCAATCTCCACGCCCTGATCGGTCAGTCGGCCAGTGTGGTCGACGCCATCGGTGCCGGTGATGATCCCGGCCGCGTCAAAGTCGGCAGCGAGGAATGGCGGGCCATCAATGAATCCGGCGATCCCCTGCCCCCCGGCACCCGGGTGGAAATCACCGCCGTCCGCTCCGCGACCCTCACGGTCAAACCGCGCCTCTGATCCCGCATTCTTCTTCCCTGTCCAGCCACGGTTCACTTCGTATCCACCCCCGCAAAACCATGTTCGATTTTCTCCAGACTGTCCTGATCGTCCTCATCATTGCCATCATCGTCTTCGCCTTCCTCGGTTTCAAAATCGTGCGGCATTCCGAGACCATGGTCATCGAACGTCTCGGCCGGTATGACCGCACCCTGCAAAGCGGCATCAACATCATCTGGCCCATCGTGGACCGTCCGCGCACCGTCCACTGGCGTTATACCGAAAATGGCAGTGATGGCCGACCGCTTCATATCACCAAAAGCACCGCCCGGATCGACTTGCGCGAAACCGTCTATGACTTCCCCCGGCAAAACGTCATCACCCGGGACAACGTCTCCATCCTGATCAATGCGCTGGTCTACTTCCAGATCAACGACCCCATGAAGGCGGTTTATGAGATCAACAACCTGCCCGATGCCATTGAAAAGCTAACCCAAACCACCCTGCGCAATATCATCGGCGAACTCGATCTGGACGAATCCCTCGTTTCCCGCGACACCGTCAACAAAAAGTTGGGCCTGATCCTGGATGAGGCCACCCACAAATGGGGCGTCAAGGTCAACCGCGTCGAACTCCAGGACATCACGCCTCCCGCCGATGTCCAGCACGCCATGGAAAAGCAGATGCGCGCGGAACGGGAACGCCGCGCCCAGATCCTCTCCGCCGAAGGATTCAAAGGCGCCGCCATCCTCGAAGCCGAAGGCATCCGCGAGGCGGATATCCACAAAGCCGAGGGCGAAAAACAAGCCAACATTCTCCGTGCTGAAGGGGAAGCCCAAGCCATCGAACGCCTCGCCGCCGCCCAGGCCACCGCCCTCAGCCAGGTCGCGGCTTCACTCGACGGCCGCACCGATCCCGCGGCCTTCCTCATCGCCATGCGTTATGTGGAAACCCTCAAGGAGATCAGCGCGGGCGGCCCGCAGAGCAAACTGGTCTATCTCCCCTACGAAGCCACCGCCATGCTCGGTGCTCTGGGGGGCATCCGGGAGCTGTTCCAAAACAACCCCGCGTCTCTTGGCCCCGCCCCGGTCCCGGCTACCCTGCGGATCCCAACCTTTCCCCCGGCCCCGCCCGCGGCATGATGTCCGGCGCGCCCGGCCACCGGACACGCCGGGCAGGAAAAATTATGACAGGCCCTTGGTGAGGATTGAAACCTGCGCGCAGGGGCAAGGCTCACAAATTGCTGCCGGACCACTGCAACTTATCCCGCAGCACGGAATAGAACGAGGTATCCCGGAAGGCGATCAAAGGCACCTGCCAGGCGGCCTTGCGCAGCAGGACCGGCTTGTCCTTCGCCAGGGTCCAAGCGGTGCCGCCATCCACATTCAACAACACATCCTCCACCGGCTCCGTCGGTTGAATTTCCAGGGAGACATTGTCGTTGACCACAAAAGACCGGTTAGACAGGGCGTGGGGACAAATGGGCGTCAGGCAAAAGACATTGGCTGCCGGATTGATGATGGGGCCACCGGCCGACAAACTGTAGGCGGTGCTGCCGGTCGGAGTGGCCACGATCAGACCGTCCCCGCTGTAGCGGTTGAGGAATTCGTGATTCACCCGGACTTCCAGATGGATCAGCCGGGAAAAGGTGCCGCGGGTGACCGTGACTTCATTCATGCCCCCCTCGATACATTCCTGTCCATCCACGGTGGTGAAGTGAGCCTCCACCACGCTGCGCTGTGAAAGCCGGTAATCATTGGTGAGGATGGCGGTGACAAACCGCCCGATCTCCGCCTCGGTCGCGGTGGTGAGGAATCCGAGACGTCCGGTATTCACAGCCGCGAGCGGCTTCACCGCCGGTCCCAGCAGCCGGGCGGTGCGCAGGATGGTGCCATCCCCACCGAGGACCACCAGCACTTCCGACCGCGCTGCCAGTTCCGTCAGGGGCAATCCATGATGGCTTTGCACAAAGGCGGCGGTGGCTTCCTCCAGCAAAATGGTGGCGCCGGCCTCGGCAAAGGCCTGCTGCAGGTGACGGACATGATGGGCTGCGTCCTGCTTGGTAGGATTGGCTACGATTCCGATGAACGGGTGACCCATGCGAGAAATTCTGTATTGCCGTCGGTTCCCTTTATGGGCGAGGGCACGCAGCCACGCCAGCGGAATCCCGCACAACCTTCCACAAATCGCCGGATGCGCTCCACGGCCTGCTCATGCAAGGCGGCATCGCGCACGATACCACCGGTTCCCACATCCTCACGGCGCAATTCGAACTGCGGTTTGATCAGGCAAATGAGTTGGCCCCGCTCCGGATGCAGCACCCCCATCACGGCCGGCAGCACCAATGTCAGGGAAATGAAAGAAAGATCAAAGACCGCCAGATCCACCGGTTCCGGAACATCGGACGGCTGGAGGTGGCGCAGGTTGAATTGCTCGCGGGCGGTGACCCGCGGATCGCTCCGGATCTTCCACACCAGTTGATTGGTGCCGACATCGAAGGCGTAAACCCGGACGGCCCCATGCTGCAGCAGGCAATCGGTGAATCCGCCGGTGGAGGCGCCGGCATCCAGACAAACCATTCCGGCGGGATCAATCCGGAAGGCCGCCAGCGCTCCTTCCAGTTTCAACCCGCCCCGGCTGACGTAGCGCGGTTTGGTTTTCACCACAATTCCATCATCCGCTTTGACCACATGCCCGGGTTTGGTCACGGCGTGCCCATTGACCGCGACCTCGCCGGCGAGGATGAGGCGCTTCCCCTGTTCCCGGGAATCACAAAGTCCCCTAAGCACCAGAGCTGCATCAAGGCGTTCCTTGGCACGCGGGGCTGATTCAGATCGGGCAGACATGGGGTGCAAGTTCGGCGGCGTTCCTAACGCCGTTGCAGGCGCAGGAACATCACGGTGCCGAGGACACCGAAGATGAGATTCGGCAGCCAGACCCAGAGGTGCGGGTATTTGTCAGGTGAATCCTGCCAAAGGCCGCCCAGCATGATCAGGGCGAAGTAGGCAATCCCCACGATCAGGCTCAGGACAAAGCC
>JAYUWQ010000523.1:0-1634 GCA_043753485.1 bacterium | reverse complement strand
CCGCTATGGCCGGCTGGACGCGACGAAAAAGGAAATTCAGGAAGCCGCCCGCCGCGCCTATGCCCATGACTTCATCATGGCCCAGTCGAATGGTTATGAGACCATCGTCGGCGACAAAGGCTGTCTTCTCAGTGGCGGCCAGCAGCAGCGCATTTCCATCGCCCGGGCCATGCTGCGGGAGGCGCCGATCCTGCTGTTGGACGAAGCGATGTCGGCCCTCGACACGGAAAGTGAACGGAAGATTCAGGAAGCCATCGAGGATTTGAGCAAGGGCAAGACGGTCATCGCCATCGCCCACCGTCTGTCCACGATTTTGAAGGCGGACAAAATTGTGGTGATGGACCACGGCCGTATCGTGGATATTGGCCGGCATGAGGAATTGCTGCGCACTTCCGAGCTCTACCGGAAACTCTACTCCATGCAGTTCCACACGGAATTGGAAGCCATGGAGGTGCCCGCCTTGCCGGCGCCGGCCCTGTCCTGATCCAGGATTTCCCGATTACCGTATTCCCTTCCCTGCCGATCCGTTCTCCCATGGCTTCCCCCCGCCGTTATTCCGATTACCTCAAAGCGGCCTTCCATGCCAAACCGGCCGGGATGTTCGTCGCGCCCAACTGGATCGGGGTCGGACTCTTCGGATTGCTGGGTATCCTGAACCCCGGCTTCTGGCTGCTCGGGGCGGGAGTGGAGGCGGCCTATCTGTTCACCCTCGCCAACAACCCCCGGTTCCGCCGCGCGGTGGATGCGGCGGAGGGCGCCCCGGGCTCCGCTTCCAGCTACCCGGAACGCATTCATGCCCTGCGGTCGGCCCTGCCGCTGCAGGATGACCAACGTTACCGCGACTTCACCGCCAAGTGCCGCCACACTGTCCACGCCCTGCCTGACAACTCCGCCCTGCACGATACCCTTGCCCACGTTTCATGGCTGTTCCTGCAATTGCTGACCTCCCGGCTCACGGTGGCGCGGCTCCTCGCCGCCGCCCATGCGGAAGACCGCGAGGAGGGCAGCTTAGCGGAACGGCTGCAGGGGGTGGAAGCGCGTCTGGCGGATTCCCGTACCGGCGACGATCTCCGCCGCACCCTCGAGTCCACCCGCGATATCCTGAAGGAGCGCCAGCAGGCCCAGACCGAGATGGAATCCAAACTCGGCTATCTTGATGCCGAAATGTCGCGCCTTGAAGAGCAGGTCAGTCTACTCCACGACCGCGCCCAGCTGGACCGCGATGCCCCGGCCTTGAACAGCAGCATTGACCGCGTCACGGCCGGCATCAGCGGAGCCACCGCCTGGATGTCGCGGGAAAAGGAGCTTCTCGGGGATCTCGGCGCCACCTTCGATGAACCCCCGCCAGTGTCTATTTTTGAGACCGAATCCTGACTGATTTGATTGCTCTCCGGGAAATCCGGGACATAATCCAAAACCCGGCCTCCTGCCGGCACCCCACTGCCATGCGCGACTCCTCCACCCCCAGCCCGGCCGGTAAACTCCTGTCCATCGGCCTGATCATCCTATTGCTCACCGCCGGCATCTATGTCCTCGGGAAAAAGAAGGGGGCCAGCCCGGACTCCCCGGGGGCATTTTCCGCCGAACCTGCCGCCGCCGCCCTCAGCCTGGCGGAAACCCAGACCAGTGTCCCG
>JAYUWQ010000522.1:0-10579 GCA_043753485.1 bacterium | reverse complement strand
GCGACATGGCGGTGGCCATGCGGGTGCTCGATGCTCTTGTCGAAACCGTGAGTCCCGATGCCACGACGCGGACCATCCCTATCGCGGAATTCCACCGTTTGCCCGGAGACAGGCCCAACCTCGAAACCGTGTTGGTGCCTGGCGAGTTGATTACTGCCGTGATCCTGCCCAAACCGGTGGGCGGGACGCACCTCTATCGCAAGGTCCGTGACCGGGCTTCGTATGCCTTCGCGCTGATTTCGGTGGCGGCGATTGTGCATAAGGATGGAACAGGCCGCGTCGCCGTCGGCGGCGTGGCGCACAAACCCTGGCGCGTGGAGGAAGCCGAGGCCGAAATGCCGAAGGGTGCCAGGGCGGTGAGCGCGAAGTTGCTGGCGAATGCCAGAACCACTCCCGAAAACGCCTTCAAACTCAAACTTGTGGAACGCACGCTGGCTTCAGTGCTGGCGGAAGCAAAAGGAGCCTAAGCCATGAAATTCGACACTCCCGCCCAAACCAATCCGATCGACCAATTGAAGGTGATCGGGAAGCCAGTGGACCGCATTGACGGGCCGCTGAAAACCACCGGCACCGCTCCCTACGCCTACGAGCGGCACGACGTGGCACCGCAGCAGGCCTACGGCTACGTCGTGGGATCGGGCATCGCCAAAGGGCGCATCAAGTCCATGGACCTGGCGGCCGCCAAAGCTGCGCCCGGAGTCATCGCTATCGTCACGGCGGAAAATGCCGGGACGCTGGGCAAAGGGGAATTCAACACGGCCAAGCTGCTCGGCGGGCCGGAAATCCAACATTACCATCAAGCCATCGCGGTAGTGGTCGCGGAAACCTTCGAGCAGGCGCGGGCGGCGGCGAACCTGCTCCGGGTGGAGTATGCGGCCGTCAAAGGCAGCTATAATCTCGAGGCAGTCCGGGAGAAAGCCCCCATGGCGAAAAGTGTTGGCCCCGGCGGGGTGCCGGCCAGCAAAGTGGGCACCTTCGCCACCGCCTTCACGGAAGCACCGGTCCAGCTTGATGCCACTTACACCACATCGAACGAATCCCACTCGATGATGGAGCCGCACGCCACCCTGGCGTCATGGGAAGGTGACCAGCTTACGCTATGGACCTCGAATCAGATGATCGCCTGGGGCGTAGCCGACATGGCCAAAACGCTGGGAATTCCCAAGGCAAAGGTGCGGCTGATTTCTCCTTACATCGGGGGCGGTTTTGGCGGGAAGTTATTCCTGCGGTCCGATGCCCTGATGGCCGCGCTCGGTGCAAAAGCAGCCAAACGGCCTGTCAAGGTGACCCTGACCCGCGCCCTGATGCCCAACAACACCACCCATCGCGCGGCCACCATCCAGCGCATCAGGATCGGGGCGGCTCGGGATGGGAAAATCACGGCTATCGGCCACGAATGCTGGTCGGGCGACTTGGAGGGTGGTGCTCCCGAAGCGGGCGCGATCCAGACCCGGGCGCTCTATGCCGGTGAGCACCGTATGACGGAAAACCGGCTGGCCGTATTGGACCTGCCCGAGGCGAGTTCCATGCGAGCCCCTGGAGAAGCACCGGGCCTGGCCGCGTTGGAAATCGCGATGGACGAGATGGCGGAGAAGCTGGGCATGGATCCCGTGGAGTTCCGTATTCTGAACGACACGCAGGTGGTTCCTGACAATCCCACGCCACCTCCCGCGCAGGGAGAAAAAGAAAAGGAACCCAAACCAAAGCCCAATCCCAATCCGCCGTTTTCGCAGCGGCAGCTCGTGAAATGTTTGCGGGAAGGAGCGCAGCGGTTCGGCTGGGAGAAGCGCAAGACCAAGCCCGGCCAGGTACGCGACGGACGGTGGCTGGTCGGCATGGGCGTTGCCGCCGCGTTCCGGAATAACTTGCTAATGAAGTCAGCTGCCCGCGTCCGCCTGGACGGGAAAGGAATCGTAACCGTGGAGACCGACATGA
Organism: bacterium; assembly: GCA_043753485.1. GTDB lineage: Bacteria > Verrucomicrobiota > Verrucomicrobiia > Verrucomicrobiales > V1-33 > CAIZWU01. The sequence continues at coordinate 8,644 of JAYUWQ010000522.1, read as the reverse complement.
CGGACATCGGTACCGGCAGCTACACGATCATCGCCCAGACCGCCGCCGAGATGATGGGCCTCTCTTTGGATAAAGTCGTGGTGCGACTGGGCGATTCCAGCTTCCCCGTGTCCTGTGGTTCAGGTGGCCAGTGGGGCGGCAACAACTCCACGGCGGGGGTCTATGCGGCCTGCATGAAGCTGAGGGGATTGGTCGCACAGAAAGCGGGCTTCGCCGGAGATGACCTTGCCTTCACGGATGGCGAAGTGCGTTCCGGCAATCAAAGCATGACCCTCGCCCAGGCCGCCGGGAAGGAAGACCTCGTGGCGGAAGACTTCATCGAGTATGGCGACCTTGATAAGAAATTCCAGCAATCCACTTTCGGAGCGCATTTTGTGGAAGTTGCCGTCGATGCCTTCACCGGCGAGACCCGGGTGCGGCGGATGCTGGCCGTCTGTGCTGCCGGCCGCATCCTCAATCCCAAGACCGCCCGCAGCCAGGTGATAGGAGCCATGACCATGGCGGTCGGGTCCGCCTTGATGGAAGAGCTGGCGGTGGACAAGCGGCAAGGCTTGTTTGTGAATCACGATCTCGCGGGCTACGAAGTGCCCACCCATGCCGATATTCCGCACCAGGAGGTGATCTTCCTTGACGAGACCGACCCCATGTCATCGCCCATGAAGGCCAAAGGAGTGGGGGAACTCGGTATCTGCGGAGCCGCCGCCGCCGTGGCGAATGCCATCTATAACGCTACCGGAGTGCGCGTGAGGGATTATCCGGTCAAGCTGGAGAAGCTCCTTGATGGCCTGCCCGAACTGCCTCTGAAACAATGAGTCGGAGATCTGCCGCAAAACGGGCCTTGGATCTGAAGGCCATTGTAATACTGCCATGCCCCCCACCGAAAGCCCGTATCAAATTATCGGTGAAATCGCCCTCGCGATGGTCCTCGGTGGCTTGATTGGCCTTGAACGCGAGATGGCCCAAAAGCCCGCCGGTCTGCGCACGCACATGCTTGTATCCGCCACGGCGGCGCTCCTGGTCAGCCTTGGGGGTGTGATGGTAGAGCGCTTCAGCACTGGCATCTCCCCGGCAATTTTGCGTTTTGATCCGATGGGGCTTATCGGCGCGATCATCACCGGTGTCAGCTTTCTCTGCGCCGGCACCATCTTCCGACTGGAAAGTCAGCAGCGCGTGGAGGGACTGACCACTTCCGCTACGCTCTTAATGGCGGGAACACTCGGGATCTGCGTGGCTTTGCGGGAGTTTTTGTTGGCCACCATGGTCACATTGCTCGTTGTTTTTGTGGTCTGGCTGATAGGTCGTCTCGAACTCCGGCTGCACCGGGGTTCCCCGGAAAATCCCTCAACAACCAGCAAATAGAACAAATCTGCCCGTGACGATTTTGCTGATGGCTTCCAGCTTTTGAGCTTCATGGCACCCCTAAAAGCAAATTGGGGGGTAAGGCCCCCAGTTACCGGTCGAGTCCTTTTCAGCTTCCCGCTCAACCAAATGGGCCCACGATCACCATACCGAAGTGAAAGCGGCCAAGGCGGCTAATGTCCCGCATGAGTCCACCGTGTGATCGGCGTGTAGTTCGAAAAGGCATGGGATTGCTGGAACCGGAAATTCTCCAGGCCGCCTCATTCCCGCCAACTTTTGACGGCACTGCAACCGAAGACCCCATGCTTCCGCACTGCCGGAGTAAACATGCTATAAATCATTCCAGGCTCAGAGCCCTAATTGAACCTATCCTGGCGGGATATTCCGCTGAGAACGTGATATCCAAAGGTGAAATGTTATATGTCACCTGAGCGGCCCGGCCCGCTCCGAGCAGCGTCGGGGTGACGCCCGGCCTTCCGGTGATCCGATGTAAGCGCCCTGCAGACCGGGTTATGCCCTGATTCCCCGGTGACCTGACGCACCGTCTCCACGATCTTCCAGTTCCGTTCAGTGAACAGCGTGCCTCCAAAAGAATTGGCTCTGTCCAGTCGGTTTTCTTCGTCCGGGGCCACCTCTTCCTTGATGGCGGCATCACGCGGCCAGCCGCTTGTTCTCGGGCCTTGGGCTTCCACGCACACACGATCATATTTCACCGCCAGCAGTCCATTGTTAAGCCCAGTCCAAGGCAGCAGGGCGATACCGAACTTCTGTGCCAGAGGAAGAGGCTCGGCTTCGATGTCGCGATTCACGAGCGCGGTCGGCCGCAGGCCGGACCTTTTCCAAGGCCGGCCTACGGCAATCCGTGCTCCGCACTATTCGTTGGCCATGCTGAGATCCGCCTCCTCCGGGGAATCTTCCAAAGCCTCCCGGTTTTTGGCACGTGAGAGCAAGGTGAGGGTTTCATTGGTGGCTTTCTCCTCATCCAGAATCTCCTTCAGCAGGGCCGCGGCTTCCTCGTTGTCCAGGAGCAGTGCCCATTCATGCAGGCACCCGTAGGAGGCAATCTCATAATGCTCCACTTTTTGCGCAGCGGAAATCAGGGCCGCGTTGATGGCGGGAGATCCTTCAAAATCGGCCGCAATTTCATCTGCTTCCTCCAACAGTCCCACTGTCGCTTCGCAGGTTTTGGCTTTAGGATCCCAGCCGAAGCATTCAAACACGCTTTTGAGCTTTGTGATTTGACCTTTCGTTTCCGAAAGATGGGTGGCAAAAGCGGCCTGCAACTCCGTGCACGTGGCAGCCTCGATCATTTTAGGAAGTGCTTTGGAAATGCGTTGTTCGGCATCATACATGTCCTGTAGTTCTGCTTCAAATAAATCAGTTAGTGTTTTCATAATATTGAGGTATTGTCAATCCAGTTATTGATGGATTGTTGGATGGTAAGTTTTAGCGCGGTACCAGAAGCATGGTATGGGGTGAATGCCTACTTTTTACCGGCGGCCGGAGGAGTCCCGGCAAAGGCCGCCTTAAGCTGTGACGCCACCAGAGACTGGGCGGCCTTGGCCTGGTCCACCAACGCAGCCATGCCGAAAAACTCATGGGTCACGCCCTCGTAGTTCCGGTATACCACTTTTACTCCATCCGAATTGAACCTCTGAGCGAGGGCTTCTCCTTCCGAGCGCAGCGGATCGATTTGTGCCCCGATGATGGTGGCGGACGGCAGACCTTTGAATGATTTCACTTTGAGCAGGGCCACGCGCGGATCAGCGGCGTCCTCCTTGTTGACAAATGTTTTCGCGGCGAACCACTTCATCATGGCGGCATTCAGAGGTTTGGCTTTGGCATTCTCCACGTAGGATGGAGTATCCATGGCAGTATCGGCCACCGGATAGACCAGCACCTGATGGACTGGGGCCTGCACGCCTTTTTCCTGCGCCATCAGACAAATCGAGGCCGCCATATTGCCGCCCGCGCTTTCACCGACCACGGCCGTCATTTTGCTGTTTCCGCCCCACCGCTGGGCATTTTTCAAAGTCCACTGGTAGGCCCCGAAACAATCTTCATGCGCTGCCGGAAAGGGGTGTTCGGGAGCCTGTCGGTAATGGGTGGAGATTACCAGGGCCCCCGTGGCGTTGGCCAAGGCCCGGGGCGTGGCATCATAAGTGTCCAGATCGGCGATCACCCAGCCTCCGCCATGAATATAAAAAATGACCGGGAATGGACCAGCGCCTTCCGGCTGATAGATCCGTCCTTTCAATGCCCCGGTGCTGAGTTCAATCCTGATGTCTTCCACTTTACCGGTTTTTTCCGGGACGTCTTTGCCTTGTTCCTTGAGCAAAGCCATCACGGCGTCTGCCGGAGAGGGTTGCTTCCTTGCCTCTTCGGCGGTGAGCGTTTCAATGGGTTTGCCGCCCAGAGTGCCCAGTTTGTCCAGCACCGCCTGCATTTGCGGATCAGGTTTGGCGGGCTTGGTTGGCTGGGCCAGGAGAGAGGACGTGCCGAGGGTGGCGAGGGCGAGGGAAGCGAGGGATTTCAAGGAGGATCTGGTAAGAAGTGATTTCATAAAGCAGGGGGGCTGAGGAGGGGGATGTCCACGTCAAAGGAGTGGACAGCCATTGCTATGCATATCGTATACCACCAGAGCCGAACGGGGAAACCCAACCTTGGTTTGGTTATGAACGCCGCATTTCACTTTGGAACCGACGCAAAATGCCGCATAGGCGGCAACTCCGGTGTTGGGGTGAACACCCCATGGTTTCCGTCCGGTAAACTGATGATAGCCGCCACGTCAAAACACATATTGTAGGTTGGATCGATTATCGCCGGGCAGGGGCAGCACGAGCGGGCTGGGCAGGGGACGACATTTTGAAAATCCAATCCCATTCCGGCCGGCACTTCGCGGGGCGGCTTTCTGCGTTGGAATAAGGGGCAAAGGATGGCTGCCTCCGTCGGGTTTCTTTATCCGTGGGTAGGGTTTCACCCCATAGCGCCAAGGGGTGCGCCAAGCTTGATTGATGCTACTGACACTGCGGAATCCACCGTCGCCCGTTGGCCATTTTACTCTAAATAACAATACTATGTCACTTGGAACCATTTTACTGATTGTGATCATCCTCCTGCTGATCGGGGCCTTGCCCACTTGGCCGCACAGCAAAAATTGGGGCTATGGTCCCACCGGTGGCCTTGGTTTGATCCTGGTGATCCTGCTGATCCTGTTCATGCTGGGCCGGATCTGAGCCGGAGGAAAAGACCGGTGACGCGCCTTCTACCGTAGGGTTGGATCACGGCCCCACCCCGCGCCCGTGCAGGGCTGTCTTCTCCTTGCCAACGCGGCGCAGGCCCGTTGTTTGCCGCCCCCCCCCCACGTCCACCATCTCCCGGACAGGCCCGGACGGGTGGTGCATGGAGCAGGGTGGGAGTGAAATCCTGACCGCCCCAACGTCCGGCCTCCTGGGGAGGCGGTCCGGGTGGGGCAGTCCTGGGATAGCCTTCCGGCGTGACCGGCCGGGCGGTTACAGCGCGGTGGCCACCTTGATGTCACCGAAGCCCTTGGTGCCGTCCTCGTTGCGGATCGGCTTGGTGATGATGTCCTTGTAGGTCATGCCGCCGGGGATCATGGGGAGCACGTGCTCGGTGTGGGGAACCATGATATCGAGCACGTAAGCGGTCTTGGAAGCCAGCATGCGCTTGAGGGCCGGGACCACCTCCTCGCGGCGGGTGATGTGCTCGCAGGGGACTTCAAAACCTTCACAGATCTTGACGTAATTCGGATAGATGTCCTTGGGAGTGTCGAGTTTGCCGAGGAAGGTGTTGGCGCGGTTGGACTTGTATTTCAAGTCTTCCCATTGGACCACCATGCCGAGGTGCTGGTTGTTCAGGATGATGGCCTTGGCGGGGATGTTCTCGGCCACCGCAGTGGCGAGTTCCTGGATATTCATGATGAAGGAGCCATCGCCATCGATGTCCACCACTTCGGCGTCAGGGAAGGCGGCTTTGACCCCGAGGGCCGCCGGGTAGCCGTAGCCCATGGACCCGAGGCCGAGGCTGGTGATGAGGCGGCGGGGTTTGTCAAAATGATAGTACTGGGCGGCCCACATCTGGTGCTGGCCGACCCCCGTGGTCATGTAGAAGTCGGTGTCCTTGGTGAGGTCGTAAAGCTGCTCGATGACCCACTGCGGAGGGATGAGGTTGGGATCCTCGTCTTCATACTGCATGGGGGATTCCTCTTTCCACTGGGCAATCTGTTCGTGCCAGGCGGCGTGACGGTTGCCGCCTTTTTCGTAACCGGCCTTTTCGAGCAGGACGTTGAGTTTGGTGAGCGCCAGCTTGATGTCGGCCTGGATGGGGAGGCGGACCAGCTTGTTTTTGTTGATCTCGGCGTTGTCGATGTCGATGTGGATGATGGTGCCGTGCTCGCAGAATTTCTCGACCTTGCCGGTCACCCGGTCATCAAACCGGACGCCGAGGGCCAGCAGGAGGTCGGCTTCGTTGGCGGCGTTGTTGGCGGCCACGGTGCCGTGCATGCCGAGCCATTTCAGGGAAAGCGGATGGGTTTCCGGGAAGGCGCCGACGCCCATCAGGGTGGTGGTGACCGGGATCTGGGCGCGCTCGGCGAATTCCAGCAGTTCGGCGGAGGCTTCGCCGCTGATGATGCCGCCGCCACAGTAGATGACTGGGCGTTTGGCCTGCTTCAGCAGGCCCATGGCTTCGTTGAGGGCGACCTCGTCGACTTCGGTCAGGAGCTTGTAACCGCGCAGCTCGATTTTGTCAGGGTAAATGGGTTGGGTGCGGGTCTCCTGCACGTCCTTCGGCATATCGATCACCACCGGACCCGGACGGCCGGACTGGGCAATGTGGAAGGCTTCCTTCACGATGCGGGGAATGTCATTCGGATCGGTGACGAGGTAGCTGTGTTTGACGATGGGCAGGGTGACGCCAAAGAAGTCCGTCTCCTGGAAGGCCCCGCGGCCGATCATGAAGGTCGGCACCTGGCCGGTGATGGCCACGAGGGGGGTGGAATCCAGATAGGCATCCGCGATGGCGGTCACCAGATTGGTGGCTCCCGGTCCGGAAGTTCCCATGCAAACCCCGGCTTTGCCGGTGGCGCGGGCGTAGCCTTCAGCGGCGAAGGAGCCGCCCTGTTCATGGCGGGGCAGCACGGTCCGGATAATGTCGCTTTTGCTGAGCGCCTGGTGCATCGGCATCGACGCGCCGCCTGGATAGGCGAAGATCCACTCCACCCCTTCCTTTTCGAGGCACTTGACCAGGATTTCCGCGCCGGGCATGAGTTCACCGCGATCGGGGGCGGCGGATTCAGCGGGTTTGGAGGAAGCGGGGGCGGCAGAAGTGCTCATGAGGGAAGAAAACGGGCGTTGGAGGTGGAATTCAGCGGACGCGCAACCTACCGATGGAAGGGTTTTTGTAAAACGGGAAGTTGGGACCCCGAAAGCACCGTCATGCGCTCCGCCAGGTGGCCTTGGAGCAGGGTGCCGGCCAAGGGAAGAGACCTACGCACCCGGAACATTCACGGCGGCAGGGGTTCCGGATTGTTCGGCGAGGGAGGTGAGTTCCGCGATCCAGGCGGCGGCGTTGCGGTGGGCCAGATTGGCCTTGATGATCGTCATCATGGCGGCCGCGGCAGGTTCCTGCTGCCCGGCTTCAAAGAGATCCTTCGCCTGGCTCCATTTCAGTTCCGGCAGCCGCTCCTTCTGGAATTTTTCGAGTTGTTCCGGCACCTTGGTCAGTTCGACCATGGCGGTTTCCTGACTGATGCGTTTGGTCCATGCGGCACCGATGTTGACGACGGCCTTTTTTTCCCGGTAATACGGCAGGATCATCTGCTGATAGATCTCGCTGATGCTGCCGGGGATGTAGGCGGCGGAGCCCCCCTGCTTGCGCGCCGAAACGTCGAGTTTGAGGTGTTTGCCAATCACGGAGTCGATTGCGTTGTTGCGGAGCTCGTCCTGCTTGCCGGTCATTTTTTTCGCACTGGCAACATAGTCGTCCAGGTAGGTGGAGGCTCCCTGGACCAACTCCAGGCGTGCTTCGTCGGATACGGCATCGGCCTGGAGAATGATGAGGGCGAGGAATTGGCACTGGAGCCGGAGCTGGGTCGTGAAGGCTGGGTCGCCCCGCAGTTCCTTGGCCTTGCCATTGCGGAAGTCGGAGAACTCCGTGGCGGTCCGGCCCTGGGCTTCGTATTCCTGATCCCGCGTGGCATCCAGCCAGAGGGCAAAAGCCTTGTCATCATTGGCTCCCGCGTCCCTCAGTTTGGGCAGCACACTGGCATTGTAAGCGCTGCGTTTGCCTTTCAGGGAGGAATCGATTTCCGCCAGTTGGGCGAGCAGCTTGTCGACGGCATCGCCGGTCAGGGGCTTGGTGGCCACGGTCTCCCTGGCAGGGGGGGTGGCCGGCGTGGTCCGGGATGGCAGGCCGGCAAAGGCGGGGGAGAACGAGGCAAGACTCAGCAGGACAAGGGATGGGCAGCGCATGTGGGGTATTTGGGAGGGAAAAGCCCGGACCATTGAACGGTCTGGTGGGTCAGGCAATCCCGGGGATTCCCCGAAGCACGCGCCGGGGGATAGCAGGGGTGGATGAAGAATATGTTAGGCGACGGGGCAGGGTCAGGCCTGCCACGGGGGGAGGGCTCCGCGCTGGATGGCCAGGAAGGATACCTCTTCAAGGCAGCTTCAGGCCATGCCGTTGCCAGAAGGCCTGGAGGGCGGCAGGGGAACCGTTGAAGACGTTGCGTTCGATCGGGCGGTCAAGGTTTCCGAAGAAGGGGCTGAAGCGGTAGCGGCTGTGGGAGTAGACCTTGGGGCGGGAGCGGCCACCTTCCCAATCGACGCCGCCATATTGCCAGAGGGTCCAGTTGGGCCAGACCCGGTATTGATCCAGCAGGCCCTGGGGGTGGCCGGGGGCGGGGAAAACAGGTCCGGCACCACTTTCATGGGAATAGAGGGCCAGCCAATACGGGGCGCGGCGGAGTTTGGCTTTGGTGGCGGCATCGGCGTTGCCCAGGAGCAGTTTGAGGTGCTGGCTGTTTTCCAGATAGGCGACGGGAACGATGCCGGTGCGGGATTCCACGCGGTCCATGAAGCGGAGGATGTCTGAGAGCCGGGAGTTGGCATCATAGTCACCACAGAGCAGCAGGGCCGGGGCGATCCAGTTGCGGCTGCGCGCGAGCGCCTGGGCGCGGTTCACCAACTGGTCGGCCTGGGCCACGGCATCGACATGATTTTGCAGACGGTAATAAACGCCTGGCAACAATCCTGCCTTGTCCGCC
>JAYUWQ010000521.1:0-1637 GCA_043753485.1 bacterium | reverse complement strand
ATGCTTCAATCCCTTCCATTGTCCGGCGGCGGCGTGCTCACCTTCCGGGAATATGGCGTGCCCGGAGGCCAGCCGGTCTTCTTTTTCCATGGCTGGCCGGGAGAGAGCCAACAGGCAGTGCTGATCCACCAAACCGCCCTGGAACAGGGAGTCAGACTGATTGCGCCTAACCGGCCCGGCGTGGGCGGGTCCTCGCCGCAACCCGACCGAACCCTGTTGGATTGGCCTCCGGCGGTGGCGGCGCTGGCGGATGCCCTGGGGATAGGCCGCTTCCGGGTGCTGGGCCTGTCCGGCGGTGGACCTTATGCTCATGCCTGTGCGTGGGCGCTGGGGCGCCGGGTCTCCTCATTTGCCACCGTCTGCGGGGCCTTGCCGGCCGCGCCGGGTCCTGGACGGCGTCATTTGTCCCCGGTTTATCAGGGCATGCTGGCGGTGCACGACCATGTGCCGTGGCTGCTGCAGTCCGCGCTGATTCCTGCCGTGCGCATGGCGAGAATCCCCCCGCCGCGGCCGGTGCTCTGGCTGGGCTTGCGCACCTTGGGCCCGAGCGACCGGGCGGCGCTCTGGCCGAAGCAAAACTTCTCCCAATTCTACCCGGGGTTCCTCGCCGCGATGCGGTCAGGCATGTCAGGATTATGGGAGGATGGGAAACCTTACTCCAGCCCCTGGCCCTTCGATCCAGCAGAAACGCAGGTGCCAGCCACCATCTGGCATGGAACCCAGGACCGTAATTTTGCCTGTCGCGGAGCCGAGGAATTCGCCTCCCGTCTCCCCCTTGCTGAATTCAGGCAAACCAACGACGGCCACTATTCCATTCTCTCCAATCAAGCCTCGCCCATTCTGGAAAAACTGCTCTCCCAAGGTTGATCTGCCAACCCATGCCAGCTCCTCCTGCTTTCCCCTTTCCCATGTCCTGCCCCCGTTCCGCCCACGATGCCACTCTTGGCCTCATCTACTTCGCCCGCATGATCGACAAGATGCGTCTCGTCCGGGCGGAGGCATTGCCCACCGACTATCTTCCCATGATCGGGGAGGGATTTGATGGACGGGTCTGCCGTTTCCTGCAGGTCAATTACGCTGACGTGCGCGACCGGGCGGCCCAGGGCGGGACTGATGAGGAAATTCTTGAATGGTGTTTCCAGAAGGGCCGCCGCCCCAATGCAGAGGAGATCCTGATCTGGAATAAATATGCCTCCAAAACCGGCTGGCGCGATGACGATACCGGGGCCACCGGCCGGCTGGAGCAGAATAAAGCGAACTCGAGCCTGGGGCACCGCACCGATATCCTGACGTTCTTTGATTATTACGATTTTGATGAAGGCCGCCGGGTGTAGCCTCTCCACCTTCCCTCATCCAGGGAAAAGGAAACCCGTCAAAGGGCTGGTAGGGCTGGCCTCGGCGCTGGGGGTGGGGAGGCCCAATTCGTACGCAGTGCGGCCTGCTTCGATGGCCTGACGGAAAGCCAGGGCGATCCGCACGGGATCGCGGGAGATGGCCAGGGCAGTGTTGATGAGCACGGCGTCCGCGCCCATTTCCATGGCCTCAGCCGCATGGCTGGGAGCGCCCAGGCCGGCATCGATGATCACGGGGACGGTGGCTTGTTCGATGATGATTTCGATCTGACGGCGGGTTTCGAT
>JAYUWQ010000520.1:0-3972 GCA_043753485.1 bacterium | reverse complement strand
GCCACCACCATCAACGAACTCGGCTGGGACCTGTATTCCTTCGACCACGAAGACGGAAACTCGCAGTTCGAGTTTGATTTTAAATATGCCGATGCCCTGTCGATGGCGGACCGCTTCACCTTCTTCCGCCTCATGGCCAAAAAGTATGCCGCTGATGCCGGGCTGCTGGCCACCTTCATGCCCAAACCCTTTGCGGATAAAACCGGCAACGGGGCGCATTTCAACATGTCGCTGGCTGATCCGGTGACGGGCAAAAATCTCTTCCAGGCCACGCCGGAGGACGATCCGTATGGCATCGGGGTCAGCCGCCTCGGCCTGCAATTCATCGGAGGCGTCCTCAAACACGGCCGGGCGCTCTGCGCGGCCTTTGCCCCCACCGTGAACAGCTACAAACGGCTCATCAAAAAGGGCGCCATGGGTTATTACTCGTGGGCTCCGGTCTTCAATTCCTTCGGCACCAACAACCGCACCAATTCCGTCCGTGTCCCAATGGGCGGCGGGCGTTGTGAATCGCGCAATGCCGACTCGGCCTGCAATCCCTACCTCGCCGGCGCCCTCGTGCTGGCTGCCGGGCTGGAAGGCATCCGCGAGGGGCTGGACCCCGGTGCTCCCCAGTCGGAAAACCTCTACGAATTCAGCGAAGCGGAACTGGCCGCCCGCAATGTCCAGCCGCTCCCGCGCACTCTCTCGGAAGCGGTCGATGCTTTCGAGGCCGATCCCTTTGTGGAAGCCACTCTCGGCAAGGCGCTGCGCGATGAATTCATCGCGCTGAAACGGGCCGAGTGGGAGGCATACCACCTCACGGTCAGTCAGTGGGAGATCGAAAAATATGCCAGTCTTTATTAACCGGCAACCCTGCGCCTTTTCCCATGAAACCTGCCTGGTTCACCGATCTCGCCTTCCCGCCGGACCGCGCTCCGGTGCGCCTGGGGGAGCTCGCGTGGCCGGAAATTCAATCCCTGCCGCCGGCGGACCAGGTGGCGCTGTTGCCGCTGGGGGCCATTGAGCAGCACGGCCCGCATCTGCCCATCGACACCGACCTGCGCATTGCGGAAAACGTCTGCCTGCTGGCCTCGGCGCTGACGGGAGCACCGGTCCTGCCGCCCCTCGCTTATGGAGTCTCGGTGGGGCACACCGAAAAGTGGCCCGGCACCTTCTCCCTCCGGCATCAGACCTTCCTCGACAGCGTTTGCGATCTGGCGGCCTGGCTCACCGCTACTGGCTGGCGCCGGGTGATTCTGGTCAATGGCCATTGCGGGAACGATGCCTGCCTGCGGGTCGCGGTGGACCGTATCCGCAGCAGCACTCCACTGCTCGCCGCACTGCGGAATACCTGGGAGCTCAGTCCGGAAATTGCCGCTGCTTTCAGAGACGATGCCGCCGACTGGCACGCCAATTGCGCTGAAACTTCGGTCATGCTCGTGCTCGCGCCCTCCATTGTCCACACCGACCGGTTGGCCGTGGCGGACGATCCTGACCGTACCGCGGAGTGTGTGTTTCCCCATCGGGTGGCGCACACCAGCAGCAACGGCGTCACCGGCCGGCCCTCTTCCGCCACTGCCGCCCAGGGCCGCCATCTCCTGACATCCATGGGCCAGGCCCTGGCGGTCCTCATCCAGCAGGCCCGGACTGAGAATCCTCCTCTGGTCTGGCAGGCCGCCACTCCCTTTCCCCGACCCTGACCACTCAACCCTGACACCCAATCCATGAAACTAAAATACCTCGCCACGATCCTCACCACCCTCGCCTGTTCCGCATTTTCGGCGGTTGCCGAGCCTCTCAAAGTCGCCTATTCCGATTGGCCCGGCTTTACCGTGATCGAACTCGCCAAACAGAAAGGCTGGTTCAAGGAAGCAGGCATCGAAGTCGAATTGCTCTGGTTTGACTACCTCCCCTCCCTCGACGCTTTTGCGGCCGGCAAGGTGGACGCCGTCACTGCGGTCGCTGCAGACATGCTCGTCACCGGCGCCAATGGAGCGAAAAGCAAATTCATCGCCGTGCTCGACTACAGCAACGGAGGGGACATGATCATCGGCAAACCCGGCATCAATTCCCTCAAGGACCTGAAAGGCAAGAAGGTCGGTCTCGAAGTGACTCTGGTGGAGCATCTCCTGCTCCTGCACGGCCTGAAAGCCGCGGGCATGAAGGCTTCCGACGTCACGCTCGTCAATACGGCGACTAACGACACCCCCCAGACCCTCAGCAGTGGCGAAGTCGCGGCCATTGGCGCGTGGTATCCTGTTTCCAGTCAAGCCTTGAAAGCCGTCGCCAACAGCAAAGCCATCTACACCAGTGCCGACGCCCCGGGCCTGATCTACGACGTCCTCGCGGTCAATCCCACCAGCCTGGCCAAGCGCAAAGCCGATTGGGAAAAGTATGTCGCGGTTTATTACAAGTGTGTCGATTACATCCTTGATCCCAAGACCCAGGATGATGCCGTGGCCATCCTTGCCGCCAAGGTCGGGGCCAAACCTGCCGACTATAAAGCTGCCATCCCCGGCACCAAATTCCTCACGCTCAAGGAAGCCCAGAAAGTCCTCAAAAAAGGCCCCGGTCTCGACTCCCTCTATGGCTCCCTGACCATCTCCAATCAATTCAGCCTGGATAACAGCGTCTACAAGGAATCCCAGAAAGCGGAGTCCTACGTCGCCCCTTCCATCCTGAATGCGAAGAAGTGACAGGATCTGCCGTCATCGGCCCGCCAACAAAAATTCAGACTCCCGCCCGCTGGCATAAACTCCGGTGGGCGGGAGTTTTGGCTCGCTCTTACAACGCCAAATGGCCCAGGGCCAGCAAGCCGTAGTAGGTGTATTCCACATCGAGGGCATCATCCGCCCAGTGGCCATGGAACCCGCCGTCGGCACTCCACAAGGTATCCACAAAATCCAGCAGGGCATCCTTGTGAGCGGCAAACGATACCTGCATCCCGTCCAGGGCGTGCAGCGCCACGGCGGTGGAGAGCAAGTCCGGCAAGGGCGCTCCGGGCATGGCCTTGAACCCGCCTTCCGGGTGGATCTGGGCCAGCAGCCATTGGCCGGCGGCAACATCGGGGGTGCGCCGCAGATGGCGGTGCAGGGCCACCGCAGCCGCGACGGCCGGGGTGGTGCCCACCGGAATGCCGGCCTCGTTGGCATAACCGCCATCGGGAGTGCGCAGGGCCACCAGACAATCCGCCAGTTTTCCGGCCTCCGGCAGATCGGATTTCAAATCATAATGCGCGGCCCATCCCAGCAAACTGCCATAGGCGGTGCACCGTTCCGCCCCTTTGCGTTGATTGAATCCCCCATCCCCCGATCGCCAGCTGTCCAGCCGGTCGAGGATTCCGGTCCGGTCTTCGGGAGTTAATTTCCCTATCGCAGCCGGCACCGCATTCCAGCATCGGGCGAGACAGCACAGATGCACAAAATCCAGTCCCTCCCCGCCTCCAAAGCCGCGCAGCCAACCCGCCAGCTTGTCCCACTCCGGTTCCTGCCGCAGGGCCAGCAGGCCCTCCATGCCGAAGACAGTATAATATAAGTCACTGCGTCCTTCCCGATCCCCAAAAGCCCCATCCGCCGTGATTTGCCGACGCAAAAACGCCTCCACCAGTCCGGCGGCTTCCCCCAGTAAATCCGGCGCGAGCCGCGCCACCTGCAGCATTTCCAATCGAAAACTCATGATTTCACAAACCTGCCTTTCCGTAGGTCCACCAACGCAGCCCTTCCCACGCCCGGGTCAGTTCGGCCTTGGCCCCTGCCTGGAAGCGCTCCCATCCCGGCCCGTGTTCGAAAAACACCATCCATCCAAAGGTCGCTACCGCATACAGCAGAGGCCAAAGGAACCATCGGGGGAGACGCATAATATTCGGAGAAACAAACGACCCAGCCGTAAACCGCCGCCTTTCCGCCGTCGAGAGGGGAAATGCGACCCTCTGCCGCCGATTTCGGCCATTTCCGGGGGCTCCCTGCACCGGAAACGCTATCTACCGGTTTC
>JAYUWQ010000519.1:0-1638 GCA_043753485.1 bacterium | reverse complement strand
ATTATGGCTTGGACTGTATCTATGAAGGCAGCACCACCATTGAAGAAGTCCTTAAGTATACCTGATTTCCCAAAAGAATTTTGCGATTCACCGTCACTTCCGGTTTTTCCCAATGACAAAACCCGGCGATTCCGTTAATCCCTTTCACAATCCCTTCCAAAAAGAGACCACATGGCCAAGTTTGAATACATTGCACTAAACGCCAAAGGCGAGGAAACCGCTGGCACCGTCGACGCCAGCAACCGGGACGATGCGTCCGCCAAGCTGAAAGGCATGGGCCTTTTCCCCACTCAGGTGGCTCCGGAAGGACAGCTGACAGCTGCCGTCAAACAAAAGGCCAAAGCCGCCAAACGGCGCCAGGCCAAAGCCCCCAAAAAAGTCACCGGGAAGATCAAGAGCAAGAATCTGATGATTTTCACCCGCCAGCTCGCCACCCTGATCGATTCCGGGTTGCCCCTGCTGCGCGGCCTGACCGTTCTTGGCAACCAGGAACCCAACCCCGTCCTTAAAAGCACCGTCAACGCTCTCGCCGATTCGGTCCAGACGGGGTCCACTTTCTCGGAAAGCCTTGCCCAGCACCCGAAGATCTTCAACAAGCTCTATGTCAACATGGTCAAGGCCGGGGAACTCGGCGGGGTGCTTGAACTCGTGCTCAACCGACTCGCGGAATACCAGGAAAAAGCCAACAAGCTTAAGAACAAGATCATCTCCGCCATGACCTACCCGGTCATCGTCGTCCTGATCGCCGTCGGCATCGTGGTTTTCCTACTTGTCTACATCGTACCAAAATTCACCGCCATCTTTGAAAGCATGGTGGAAGGCGGCGCGGAGTCCATGCCCGTCCTCACCAAGGCGGTCATCGGGGCCAGTGACTTTCTGCAGCATAACTTCCTCATTATCGCAGGGGCCGGCGTTATCCTCGTTTTTGGAGGCAAGGCTTACGCTGCCACTGCGGGTGGGCGCAAAACCCTCGACAAATTGGTGCTGAAACTTCCTCTGTTCGGCTCCGTTCTCCTTAAAAGTGCCGTAGCCCGGTTTACCCGCACCCTGGGTACTCTTGTCACATCCGGCGTGCCCATCCTGCAAGCCCTGAACATTACCCGGGACACTGCCGGAAACCTGACCGTGTCCGATGCCATTATGCGCGTCCACGATGCCGTCAAGGAAGGTGAATCGATGGTCGCCCCCCTCAATGCCTCGAAAATCTTCCCTGCCATGGTGATCAGTATGATCGAAGTGGGCGAGGAAACGGGCCAGTTGCCCGAGATGCTGCTGAAAATTGCCGACGTTTATGATGACGAGGTCGACAACTCGGTCACTGCCCTGACCTCGTTGCTGGAGCCGATCATGATTGTGGTGCTCGCCGTCATCGTGGCGGTCATCGTGCTGGCGTTGTTCCAGCCGCTTATCACCGTCATCACCAAGTTCCAAGGCTGATCCGGTCCACGGCACCGCTCCATTCTCAACATTCCCTTCCCCCTACCCCCCACCTGCCATGAAAACCCGGCCGTTTCGTTCAATGCCCAAGGCTTTTACCTTGGTTGAGATCATGACCGTGATCACCATCATCGGGATGCTCGCCGCCATGAGTTTTGGCATGTTCAAACTCGCCACCAACAAGGCCGCCAAAAAGAACAC
>JAYUWQ010000518.1:0-3976 GCA_043753485.1 bacterium | reverse complement strand
GACCGGCTTTACTCCTCAGCCGTCAGCAGCAACCACGCAGCCGGCCGCCTCTGCCCCGCCTGGGCGGAAAAACTGGGCCTCCGCCCCGGCATCGCCGTCGCCGTCGGAGCCTTCGATGCCCACATGGGAGCGGTCGGAGCCGGCATCCGGGAAGGCACCCTCGTCAAAATCCTCGGCACCAGCACCTGCGATTTGATGATCCATCCGAACCATCAGCCTCTCGCCGACATTCCCGGCCTCTGCGGCATCGTGGATGGCTCCGTGCTTCCCGGCAACTACGGCCTCGAAGCCGGCCAGAGCGCTGTGGGCGACATGTTCCTCTGGTTCGTCAATCACCTCGTCCCGGACCGTTATGGCGCCACTGCCGACGCCAAATTCCAAGCCATGGAGGCGGCCCTCACCCCCCTCCGCCCCGGCCAGACCGGACTGCTGGCGCTCGATTGGAATAACGGAAACCGCACCATCCTCACCGATACCCGCCTCACCGGTCTCATCCTCGGGCAGACGCTCCACACCACCGCCCACGAGATCTACCGCGCCTTCATTGAAGCCACCGCCTTCGGAGCCCTGACTATCATCAACCGCCTTGAGGAATACGGTGTCAACGTCCAGGAAGTCGTCAACACAGGTGGCCTCGCGGTCAAGAATGCCGCCCTCATGCAGATCTACGCCGACGTGATCGGGCGCCCTATGAAGATCAGCCGCAGCGACCAGACCTGCGCCCTCGGAGCCGCCATCTTCGGCGCCATCGCGGCCGGGACCGTCGAGTGTGGATACGACAGTGTCGCCGACGCCCAGCGCGCCCTCTGCCGTCTCCGCGAAACGGTCTATCAGCCCAACCCTGCCAACCACGCCCTCTACGCCCGCCTCTACGGCCTCTACCGGCAGCTCCACGACGCCTTCGGTACCCAGCAATGGTCCGGTCACCTCAGCCACGTCATGAAGGAACTGCTCAATCTGCGGGACGAAGTCCGTCCAGTCTGACTCTAGGTTTCGAACCGCAGGAAACGAAGGACCACCCAAGAAAAAAGTTGTTCCCGGGGTCCATGGGGTCCATCCTCGGGGGAAATGCTCCGCGCCTTAAAACAGCAGGTTCTCGAAGCCAACCTGAGGCTCCCGTCCTCCGGTCTGGTCAGCCTGACCTGGGGAAATGTCAGCGGCCTTGATCCCGCGGCAGGCCTGATAGTGATCAAGCCAAGCGGCGTCGACTACTCCGACCTCCGTGACGATGACCTCGTGGTCGTCGAGCTTGCCACCGGCCGCCAGGTTGAAGGCAAACTCCGCCCGTCCTCCGATACTCCGACTCATCTGGTGCTTTACCGTGCCTTTGCTGGAATCACCGGCATCTGTCACACACACAGCCCCTCCGCCACCATGTTCTCCCAGGCGGGACGGTCCCTGCCCTGCTACGGTACCACCCATGCCGATCACTTCCATGGCACGGTTCCGCTTTGCCGCGCCCTGACCCCTCAGGAAACCGCCGAAGATTACGAGACCCACACCGGCCACGCCATTGTCCAGACCTTCCGCGACCAGCAAATCGATCCCCTCCATGTCCCTGGCGTGCTGCAGCTCCATCATGCGCCCTTCACCTGGGGCACCAGTCCCGTCGATGCCTTGAATAACAGTATTGCCCTCGAAATGTGTGCTCACATGGCCCTCGGCAGTCTGCAACTCAATCCCTCACTGGCCCCCATCCCGGCGCACATTCTCGACAAGCACCATCACCGCAAACACGGCCCCGGTGCTTACTACGGCCAAAAGTAGCCCGTTTCCCTCACAACATCCGCACTGCTGCGAGCCGGAAATAGAGCGCCGCGCCTTCCGTGATGGCCAACTCAACCCGGCAGCCTCCGTCCGGCAGTTTGATCACCTGTTCCACCGGCAACGGCTGCCAGCCCCGCAACCCTGAAGAGACCTGAGGAATCAAATCAGCATAGGCATTTTCCTTGAATCGGGGCCACCAGGTGATGGTCAGCACCTCGCCTCCGCCTGCCGGATCCGGCCCGCGCACCGCCGTGAACGGAGGCTCCGCATCCTGACCCGCCGGGTTCCGGCCCGCCAGGACATATTCCATCGCGTTGGGAATGCCATCCTTGTCAGGATCACTCAAGGGACCGCGCGCCTCCACGGACAGCCCGGTCTCCGTCATCCATTCCACATATCCCAAATCTCCCGGCAGACCCAGCACCTGGGTGATGATCTCGTGATCACTCAACCGCGTCAGGTCCGGCGCCATGGCCGGATACTTTTTGAGAAACGCATCCGCCACCGCCTGCGCCACCTTCGCATGGACCGCAGTGTTGGGATGGAACCCGTCGCCGGAAAAAAGATACCGCGGACGGCAGTCCTCGTCTGCCTGCTTGTAAAAAGTCACCCCGCCAATCTGGAACGGAGCCGGATCAAGGATCGCCCTGGTCACCGCGTAGGTGTTGGCAAAACCCACGTCCTTGGTGGCCGCAAAATCCCTGATCTCCGTGTTCAACATTTCGATCATCTGCGTGAGTACTGCCGTCCTGACAGGATCAGTCCCCGCCTCCGCCTGCAGCTTCGGGGTGCAGCCCACGTGGGGCACGGCGCAGAGAATCATGGGCCCCGTAAAGCGCGGCTCCCGTGGAGTGCCGTCACTGAAGGTCCGGGGATTGCGGAACCACTCAATTACCGATTTCAGATTGCTCCGGATCGAAGTCCGCATCCTGTCAGGATTCGAGCCTTCTCCAAACGTCCCGGCATAGATCGATTCATAGTCAATCTGCTTCGGCTGGCCCTCCACCACCGGGTTGGCCTCAGGATCGCTGTTCCCGAGGGCCAGATCATTGCCTCCGAAAAAAATCACCACCCGCTGGGCCTGGCCTGTGTACTCGGTGAAGGTGGTCCGCCAGGCAGGAAACAACGCCCAGATGGCGTCACCTCCGCTGGAGGCCTTGATCTCAGCCTCGGCATCTGCAGTCTGCCTCAGGAAATTCCGGAACTCCCTTACGGTGCCACCCGGCTTGGCCCAGTTGAATTCGTGTCCGGTCAGCCTCAGGTCAGGATATACCGACCAACTTCCCAGATCAAACTGGTCATGGCGCCGCGCATCCAGGATCTCGATCCAGTTCCGCGCTTCCCACGCCGCAGGGTTCGATGGATAGAGCGCCGGGAACTCGCTGCGGTATTCCTTCGTCAGGCTGTCCCCGGTCACCAGCACTTTTTCCCCCGCCCGCAGGGACCCGGATTTTGACAGAACAAGCCCCGCCACAGGCAGCCAGACGAAACGGGCAAAACAAGACAGGGACATGGGGGTGGGGGGATGGTGTCAGGGCAGGGCCGTCGCCCGCACCCGCAGGAAGCGGAGCGGTGCGGCCACAGGGGGAACCCACGACAGCAGATAGTCGCCCGCACCCGTCCGGCTTTCAACCGGTCCCAACCAGCCCGCCGGCTGCCAGCCACCCAGATCCGCCGACTGCTCCACGAGGTAGCCAGCCCGGTCCGCGCCGGGCGGGACCAACAACGTCAGGGATCGCCCGGGACCCGTTCCGGTCCATGAAAGCGACGGCCCCACCCCCAGCGCATAAGTCTGCCAGGCCGCGTCCGTGGAGCCGGTATAGTCCACCGCATCCGTGCCGCCCGGCGTGCCATGACGGGACACACTGCTGCGCCATCCAGCCGGACTTCCCGCTACCCCGCCCTCCCGCTGGGTCAGGCTGTAACCGGCCCCATCGGCCGAGGACGGCCAGAGGCCTTTGGTACCATAGCTGATCTGTTCCAGCAGGCTGCCGTCCGCTTTCTCCAAAAGCAGTTTCCCGCCTGAATTGGACAGGACTCCCTGGATCACGCCACCGGGGGGACCCACCATGCCATAGCGCTGCCCGAAGGCCGCGCGGTTCCGCACCAGGATTAACCGCCCGCCCGGCGGCAGGCTCCAGCGGTCCGCCGCCGCGCCTTCCCACGCCGGCTGATAAGGCTCCGGATCAAGCACCAGCCGGACATCATG
>JAYUWQ010000517.1:0-10611 GCA_043753485.1 bacterium | reverse complement strand
CCGCCCTGCATGAACCCCGAGCCAGGTCCCCCCACTCCGGAGGGAGCCGCGGTGCAGGTTTCCCTGCACCGCGCTGTCAGGGACGCGTCCGGTGCCTTCCAGTGGCAGGAAACCCCTGACACCGTCGCGGCTGAAGCTCCCCTCACGCTTCGTGTGGAAGGCCGGGCTGTTGCGGTGGTGATGCGCACCCCCGGACACGACCGCGAGCTCGCCGCCGGGTTCCTCCTGACGGAAGGGGTGATCCGTTCCGCCCGGGATGTTTTCGAAATCTCCCTGTGCCCCTCCCTCGCGGGAACCCCTGACATGGCCTGTTCCCTGACAACGGATCATACCGCCGCCCCCGATCCCGGGGACAGCATCGATATCCTGCTCACCGACCAATCCGCCTTCGATCCTGACAAACTCACCCGGCATGTCTTCACGTCCTCCAGTTGCGGCATTTGCAGCAAAACCAGCCTGACCACCGCGATCCCGCCGGAGCAGGTCCTGACGTCTGGACCAGAGCCTTTGATGACAGCCGCCGTGCTGACCGCCTTGCCGGAAAAACTGCGTGCCGCCCAGCCCACCTTCGCCACCACCGGAGGCCTGCACGCCTGTGCCTGGTTCCCCACAGAAACCCTCTCTACCGTGCCGCCGCCCGATGGTCCGTCGGGCCCGCCGCTGCTGCTCTTCGAAGACGTCGGACGGCACAATGCGCTCGATAAACTGCTCGGTCACGCCCTCCTCACCCACCAGCTTCCCCTGACGGACGGGGTTCTCCTGCTCAGCGGCCGTATTTCGTTTGAGCTGGTGCAAAAAGCCCATGCGGCCCGCATCCCGCTGATTGCCGCGGTCGGTGCCCCCAGCAGCCTCGCCATCGGATACGCCCACGCCGCCGGCATCACCCTCTGCGGATTTGTCAGGGAAAACCGGCTCAACGTTTACACCCATTCAGGGCGGGTCGGGTGAACTTCCCCCGTTCCTGGCCGATCAGGGTTCAGAAGCAGAAATCCCTGATTGAGTCAGAAAAAAAGGGGGTCTTTCCTGGCTGCCGCGTAACGAAATCCGGATATCAGGGTATATCCCTTATAAGGGCCGGAGCATCGGCGCGTGGAAACCCCATGAAAGCTCACACCTACTTCCCTCCAGGCTTCCTCGCTTGCCTGCTTTTTTTGCTGATGTTTCTGTCACCGGGAACCGTATTGGCGGCCCCGCCCGTCAATGACAACTTTGCCAATGCCACGGTTCTGACCGGATTTCCTGCGTCAGCCAGCGGCACCAACACGGAGGCTACTATCCAAACCAGTGAACCGGATGAAACCGAGGGTGCAGGTGGGACCTCTGTCTGGTGGCGCTGGACCTCGCCGGTGGCAGGCTGGGTGGAAATCTATACCGCCGGCAGCGATTTCGACACCATACTGGCCGTGTATACCGGCAACAGCCTCGCCAGCCTGGATCTGGTCGGATGGAATGATGAGTCTGGTCTGACTTCCCAAAGCCGGGTCAGGTTTCAGGCAATATCCGGCATAGTTTACCTCTTTCAGATTCAAGGTTATCTCGAAGACACCGGCGATATTTCGCTCGGGATCAAAACCACCCCCGCGCCGCAACCCCCGGTCCTCCAACGCCTTACGATCAGCCCCATTGTGGCGGATGTCACTGCCGGCTTCGTGGCTCTGGACGCCGAAATACAATTCACGGCTCCCGATCAGCTTCAATATGTGGACCTCCGGTTTACCGGACCGGCCGGGGATGAGTTTGATGTCTATCTGGAGCTTCCGTGGGATCTGACTTTGGTTTCCGGATCGCCTGCGGGGGGTGTTTACCGCGGACAATTCTACGTGCCGGCCCACCGGGCGGCGGGAACGTGGCTGGTTTCCGAGGTCCAGCTTTACGACCAGGCCGGGGGAGGGATCATTTATGCGGGTGCAGGCAATCCTGCGCTGCCGGCCGGTTCCTCCCCGTCCATAACCCTGATTAATCAGGGACCTGCCGACTTGCTTCCCCCGGAAGTGATCAGCGCAACCATCACTCCCAATCCTGTCAATGTCACCCCGGGGGCCCAAACTGTCACCCTCACGGTCGCCGCCAGCGACGATCAGATAGTAGATTCCATTTACGTGTACATTGCGTCAGCGGGTGGGAATTTCAATTCAGGCCTCTACTTGTCCAGCCCGGACCTGATATCCGGGACAACGCAGTCCGGCATCTGGCGGCAGACCTTCACCATCCCGGCCTACTCTTCTCCCGGGACTTGGACGGTCACCTACGAAATCGCCGATAAATCTGCCCGTTTTCGGTATTACGGAGAGGACGACCCCCTCCCTGTGGCAGCCCAAGCGACCCTTACGGTCCAGAATTCCGGTCTGGTGGATGCCTCCAATCCCCTGCTGCTATCCCTGACTACCAGTACGGCGTCCCTCCCTGCCGCCTCCCTTCCGGCGGAAGTGGCAGTGACCGTTCAGGCCAGCGATGATATTGGGGTCACTGGCGCCGCGGTCCTGCTCGAGATTCCCGGGGGAAATTCCTATCTTAATTTCCCCCTGACACGGACCGCAGGTACGGTGGTCAGTGGCACTTGGACGGGCAACCTGACCGTCAACGGGACCTATCCGACTGGGACCTACCTGATTGGGATTGAACTCACCGATGTCGTGGGCAACCAAGTTTCCCTGGGATCCATCTTTCCTTATTGGGAACCCCTGCCTCCGGGATTTCCTCAGAGTATCTCCGTGATCGGGGGGCCACCCGATGCCTACACCGCCTGGCGTGCAGCCCGCCCGGCCTTGGCCGGTCCTTCGGGATTGCCGGGCGCGGATCACGATGGCGACGTCCTGCCCAATGCTGTGGAATTCCTCTGTGGCACCGATCCCCTGCTGAACAGCAAACCAGGCGGACCTGATCCTGATGCCTCACGTGCCCCCGCATATTTGCTGACCGCCACTCATCTCCGGGTGGACTACCGTCTCAGCTCGGCCAATGCGGCCCTGGGCTCGGGAAATCCCCTTGCGCTTCAGCCCCAGTCCGCCTCAAGCCTGTTAGTTCCCTGGACCAACGTCACCCCGGCGCCGGTTTCGGGTGACCTCTGGCGTGCGGAGATTCCCCTTGGAGCCGGTCCCCGGCAGTTCCTGCGTTTCGTGGTTCTGCCATGACTGCCGGCTCCCGAACGCAAGGCCGGGTGCTTCATGACAACTTAAGGTGGAAGTGCGAGCGGTAGGCCATGGATATCCCACCCTTTTTGGTGGAAGTATCTTCAGGTGGACTGCTTTGGCTGGCTTTGGGCCGGGAACCGCCGGCGGCGCAAGGCAGACCGGCTGCCGCCGGCGTGACGCCGGAGTTTCCTGACGGAACCTACTATTACTGCGGGACGGAGCAGTTCCCCTTCCTGCCCCGTCTTTGGCGCGGGGTGCCTGACGAAAGTTTCGCCAATAGCGGCCCCCCTCCCGGGGACGGCCCCGGCCGTCGTCCTCCTTTCCTTGGACCCGGCCCTGATGGCTCTCGCGGGTTCCCTGTACCGCCCTTGTTGAAGGTGCTCGACCAAAATAGTGACGGTGCCCTGGATGCCGCAGAAATGAGTGAAGCCCCGGCCGCCCTCCGCACGCTCGATAACAATCGCTACGGGCGCCTCAGCCGCGGGGAATTGCAGCCGGCCCGTCCATCAGGGCGGCGCCCGGATAGCCCGATTCCGCATGGCCCGCCCCCGGTTGCTCCGCGTCCGGAGTGATCCTGCCGTTTTCAGGAGTCGGCAGTCTTTGCGGAGAACGTTTCACGGCTGGGGGAGCAGGAGCAGGGCAAACAAAACCGTGGCCCAAGTAGTTTTCTGAATTACGGAAACTTACTTTCTCCTGCCTCCCCTTACGACATTTTTTTCTTTTGGTTCACAAGTCCGTTTTTGTGTGATCCGTGGGCGGCGGTGCAGACCGGACTGTGGTTGGCGGCTCCGGCCGGAGTTGCCCCGCAGATTACAGGCGCCTCCCTGTCCCCATCCTCGGTCAACGTCACCAGCGGCACGCCGTATGTCCAGATGGACGGCACTCTGCTGGATTCTGTGGCTGGCCCCGCCTCGGCGGCGATGTATCTCTATCCTCCCACCGGCACTTTCAGCATCGAGAACGAGAGTCTTTACTACGCTTTTTTCCCCTTTCGAAACCATCCCGGTTTTGACCACGGCGACCGTTACCCATCCACGGTTTGTGGTCCCGGGAAATTACCGGTGGGTCGTCACAGTCACTGATGGCGCCAATCAGGTTTCCGAGTACGGCGGCCCCAATAGTCTTCCTTTTCCTGGAGGATTTTCCGGCATTCTTACGGTGCAAAATGGCGGTACGGTGGACACCTCGGCTCCCATGCTGGTCTCGCTGGTGGTCAATCCTCCCAGCCGCCTCGTGGCCTCCCTTCCTTCCAATGTCACTTTCACGGTGAAGGCCGCAGACGAAGCAGGGGTGGAAACGGCCTACGCCCTGCTGGCCAGCCCAAACGGGCGGGGTCATGACGTCTTTCCCATGACCCGCAGCAGTGGCACGGCTCTCAATGGTAGTTGGACGGGCAGCGTGGCCGTTTCTGCCGCCTATCCGGCAGGCACCTATCCGGTCGGAATGCTGTTGGCGGATGTCACCGGCAAAACCGTCACCTACGGAATTTCCAGCTTCTACGCCGCGCTTCCGGGCGGCTCGACCCAGAACATCATTGTTTCCAATGGCCCCCCTGAATGACTACACCACCTGGCGTTATGCGAGACCGGCCCTGACAGGTCCCTCCGGTTTGCCCGGGACGGATTATGATGGCGACGGTCTGCCCAACGCGGTGGAATTTCTCTGCGGCACCGACCCGCTCCTGCCCAGTCAGCCCGGCGGGCCTGATCCCAACGCGGACCGTGCGCCCGTCTATTCCCTGACGCCAACTCATTTCCGCGCGGAATACCGCCTCAGTGACCCGAATGCCGCCCTCGGTTCAGGCAATACCCTCACCCTCCAACCCAGCGCCACCCTCAACCCCGCGGGCCCTTGGACCAATCTCACACCCTCCGTCGTCTCGGACGATCTGCTGCGGGCTGAGATACCATTGTCGAATGGGGACCGGCAGTTTCTCCGGTTTTTGGTTTTACCCTGATCCCGCCTTACCGCCACCTGAGGCAGGGATTCTCCAAGCCTTGCGCTTTGGTGGTTCACGAACGGGCTCCAGTGATTTTTTCTTGATTTTCTGTTTGAATAATTTACATACCAACCAGTCCGTATGCAAACCTCCACTCCGCCCACTGCTTCCCGCAATCCAGCGGCAACAAGGGAGAAACTGGTCGGTGCCACCGTCGGTTTGATTCTGAAGCAAGGTTTCAGCGCGACCTCGGTGGATCAAATCTGCCAGGCGGCTGGCGTGACGAAGGGCAGTTTTTTCCATCATTTTCAAAACAAGGAAACCCTCGTCCTCGCGGCGGCGGACTGGTGGGGGGAGATGGGTACCGCGTTGTATGCCGCCGCCTGGCAGGATCCGGACCTGGACCCGCTGGAGCAATTGCACAGGTTCTTCGACATCATGTCAGGCTTCACTGAAAGACCGGACGGGCCCTGCGTCTGCGTTGTAGGAATGTTGTCCCAGGAAATGACGGGCACCCATCCGAGTTTTCGCGGCGTCTGCGCCGGGCACCTCGATGACTGGACCAGCCACGTGGTCAAAATGCTGACCACTGCCAAGGCAAAACATCCCCCGGTGGTGGACTTCGATTCGGAAAAGGTGGCATGGTTTCTCAACAGCCTGTGGCAGGGATCCATGCTGATCAGCAAAACCCGGCAAGCTCCGGAAATGATCCGCAGCAATATCGAACTGGCCCGCGCCTGGGTGGATTCATTCTTCGGCGTCCCTATCACCTCTCCTGCCAAATAAATCCGATCACCCCTGAACCTGTCTGCGAGATGAATCCGCCCGCCACTCCTCCGCCCGACGGCCCCTGCGCGGAGGACTTCAAGAACGGGAGCGTCAGTTGCACCGTCGCGTATCCGAATGGCCTGCGCACGGGCGGGTGGCAGTATTTCCTGCTCAATGGCCAGGTTAAAGCCACTGGCCTCTGCGCCCAAGGAAAAATGACCAGCGAATGGAAATGGTATCGCAAAAACGGAGCGCTGATGCAGACGGGATCCTTCATCGCTGAAAAACGCAACGGAGTTTGGAAACGCTATCATCCCAACGGCGTTTTGGAAAATGAAGGAACCTTTACCAATGACAAAAAGACCGGTGGCTGGCGGATCTGGGATGATGCCGGTCAACTCATCAAAACCACCCGGCACAAATCTTCCTGACTGTTCTTCCATCCTATCAACCGCCACTCCCATACCGTCATGTTGATCAAAATCCTTCCCGGCCTCGCCGTGCTTCTGGTGCTCCTTGTTGTGGTCATCGCCACCCGTCCGGGCACCTTCCGTTACACCCGCAGCTTAGGCATTGCGGCGCCGCCGGAAATGCTGTTCGCCCACGTCAATGACCTCCATGAATTCCAGGACTGGAATCCGTGGTCGAAGATCGATCCCGCCGCGGTGATGACCTACCCGGGCCCAGCTTCCGGGGTGGGTTCCGCCTACAGCTGGGCCGGCAACAATGAAGTGGGCGAAGGCACCATGACCCTTGTCGAAACCAAACCCGGCGAACTCGTCCGGGCCCGCATGGATTTCCGCAAACCCTTTGCCGCCACCAATACCGTGGACTTCACCTTCAAGCCGGAAGGCAACCACACCGTGGTGACCTGGAGCATGTATGGTCCGATTAACTTCATGGGAAAAGCCATCGGCCTCTTCATCGATTGCGACAAAATGTGCGGCGACCAGTTCACCAAAGGCCTCGCCACTTTGAAAAGCCTCGCGGAAACCGCTCCGCAAACCTGACTCCCATTCCATCTATCCGTTCCCGGAACCGCCATGATCGATCCTCTCTCCATCGTCCAGTCCGAGGCCCGGCAGACCGCCGTCATCCACCTCACCATCCCCCGTGATCAAATCCAGCACGTCATGGGCCCAGCGATTCAGGAAGTCATGGAAACTCTCGCCGCCCAGGGCCAAGCGCCCGCCGGCCCGGTGTTTTCCCTGCATTTCGATATGCAGCCTGAGATCTTCGATTTCCAAGTAGGCGTGCCGGTGTCACAACCGGTCCAACCCTCCGGCCGCGTTTACGCCAGCACCCTGCCCTCGCGCCGCGCGCTCCGCACCATCTACACCGGCCCCTACGAAGGACTCGGGGAAGGCTGGGGCGAATTCATGGAGTGGATTTACGCCAGCGGGCACCCCATCGCCAACGGCCTGTGGGAATGTTATCTCACCGGGCCGGAATCCAGCCCCGATCCCTCCACCTGGCGCACCGAACTCAACAAGCCACTGGCGGATTGACCCCTTCCTCACGCACCGGATTTTCCAACCAACAACACCATGCCACTTCCCGCCCCCATCGTCTCCCCGATCTCCGAACGCGAACTCATCCTCGTCCGCGAGACCGACGTGCCTGCCGAAAAACTCTACGCCGGCTGGACCCAGCCCGACCTGATCGTCCAGTGGTTCACCCCCAGACCCTGGTCCACCACCGCCTGCGAGATGGACCTGCGCCCCGGCGGCACCTGTAAAACCACCATGCGCAGTCCGGAAGGAGAGGAGTTCCCCAACGTGGGCCTGTTTCTCGAAATCGTGCCCAACGAAAAAATTGTCTTCACCGACGGCTACCTGCCAGGTTGGGAGCCAAACGCCAAACCCTTCTTCACCGCCATTGTCACCTTCGAGACCCTGCCTTCCGGCAAGACCCGCTACACTGCCCGGGCCATGCACTGGACAGAGGAAGCCTGCGAAAAACACGCCGCCATGGGCTTCATGGAAGGCTGGGGCGCCGCCTTCGAACAGCTCGTTGAACTGATGTCCAAAAAATAACGCCCCCCTTTCGGTATCTTCCTGGTATAACATCTTTCTTCCCTCAACTCTCAACCATCAACCACCCATGGCTGCCGTCGCTACTTATCTGAACTTCCCCCGCAACACTGAGAAAGCCTTCAATTTCTACAAGTCTGTTTTCAAAACCGAATTCTACGGTCCCATCATGCGTTTCGGCCCCAAGGCTTGCGGTGACCAGGTCGTTCCCGAGGCGGATCAAAACCTCGTCATGCACATCGGCCTGCCCATCCTCGGCGGTCACCTCCTGATGGGCACGGACACCATCGAAGGCATGGGCCAGCCCCATGTCCCAGGCAATAATGTGTCCATCAACCTCATGCCAGACACCAAGGCCGAGGCGGATGCCCTGTTCGCCGCCCTCTCCGAAGGCGGCACCGTCGGATGCCCCATGCAGGACATGTTCTGGGGCGACTACTTCGGCTTCTTCTCGGACAAGTTCGGAATCCAGTGGATGGTCAACTGCCCCTGCCAACCCGCCGCCTGATTTGCTGATTCACCTTGGCTGAAATAAAAGTATGTCCCCGCCCTTCGTCCAACCCTATCTGTTCTTCTCCGGCAAGTGCGAGGAGGCCCTCGCGTTCTACCAATCTGCTCTCGGCGCCGAAATCGAAATGGTGATGCGCTTCGACGAAAGCCCCGACCCTCCCCCGCCCGGCATGCTTGCCCCTGACTTTGAACAGAAGGTCATGCACGCCAGCTTCCGCATCGGTGCCACTCAAATCATGGCCTCCGATGGTTGCGGCCCCGGCGGTGCCTTCAGCGGATTCTCCCTTTCCCTCGCCGTCGCGACCGGAGCCGAGGCTGACCAGTATTTCGCCGCTCTTTCCGAAGGAGGCAAAGTCACCATGCCGCTCGGCCAAACCTTTTGGTCCCCGCGCTTCGGCATGGTCGAGGACAAATTCGGCATCGGCTGGATGGTCAGCGTGCCTGGCCCGGCTCCTGCCGCCCATTCCTGAATCCATCTTTTCCCGTCATGTCCGTCCATCCTGAAATCACCAGTACCCGTGTCTTCGCCGTGCCCCGCGAAGGACTGTTCCGCCGCTTCAGCGATCCCGCACAACTCGTCCACTGGTGGGGGCCCAAGGGCTCCGCCAATACCTTCCACGCCTTCGATTTCCGTGTCGGTGGTGCCTGGGAATTCACCATACACGGCCCCAATCGGGAAACCTATCCAAACCGGAAGGACTTCACCGAAATCGTGGAGAGCGAACGCATCGTCTTCGAGCACCGCCAACCCACACATGTTTTCACCATGACCATGACGTATGCCGATGAAGCCGGCGGCACCCGCCTCACTTGGATCATGCAGTTCACCACCCCTGACAAAAGCGGCCAGCTGAAGGACTTCATCACCGCCCCCAACGAGGAGAACTTGGACCGTCTGGAAGCCTGGCTGGCCTCATCCGGATCCTGACTCAACAAAACCATCCCACACCATTCCATGAAACACCTGCCTAATATCGCCGGGGGCCTGCTCGGCCTCATGTTCATCGCCTTCGGCGCGATGTTTCTCCTGGACCTCATCCCGAAGAATGCCCAGGCTCCGCCTCCGGAAGGCTCCGCCGCCGCGCTCTTCATGGGAGCCTTCGCCCCCACTGGTTATCTGACTTTTGTGAAGGTGCTGGAGGTCCTCGGCGGCGTGTTGGTGGCCATTCCGAAAACCCGGAACTTCGGCCTGCTGGTGCTGGGACCGATCATCATCAACATCATCGCCTTCCACGTTTTCATCACCGCGGGGAAGGACCTGTTTTCCCCCATCCTGATCGTCATCAGCCTGCTCGCCGCCTACCTGCTGTGGGCAGGACGCAAAGCCTTCGCCGGATTGCTTAACTGACCGGTCCACCAAAACCAAAGCTTCCGTCCCTCCATCAACCATCAACTCTGAACCATCAAACTCCCCACTCTTTATGAGCATCACCAATACCCAATACGTTGACGGATTTGTCCTCCCCCTGCCAAAGGCCAAACTCGCCGAATACCAGGCCATCGCCGAAAAAGCCGCCGCCATCTGGATGGAGCATGGAGCCCTCGAATACCGGGAGTGCGTCGGCGACGACATGACCATCCCGGACACGCTCGGTTTCCCGCAAATCGCCGCCGCGACGGAAGAGGAAACCGTTATTTTCGCCTGGGTTGTCTACGAATCCCGCGAAAAGCGCGACGAGATCGTGGCCAAGGTCATGGCCGACCCGCGCCTGAAGGACATGTGCAGTCCTGAAAATACCCCCTTCGACTGCAAACGCATGGCCTACGGCGGCTTCAAAACCATCGTCAAAGGCTGACGGCCGGGACTCCTGCCAAGCGATACCCTGGAGCTGATTCCGGAAACCAAAAGTGATCGATGGAAGAATAGTGATGCATTTATTTGGAACACTCTAATTGGTTTTCCCGGCGCCTTCTTCCGCTACGCCATGGGCCTCGGCCCAATGGTTGGCGGCGGCAGGTTCGGCCTGCCGCCATGCCGCCAGGGCATGACTTACCGCGGTTTCCCGTTGAGCGGCGTCAGTCACCGTCAGCGCCCACGATGCCGCCCCGGCAGGATCCACGGAGGTGGCTTCACGGCAAAAGGCCAGGACGGCGGCCTCCCTTTTGTCGGATGGCGGCAGGGTGGCCAACCAGGCGGAAGCTGCCGTCGGGTCCTTTTTTGTCCAATAGCCTGACAGTTTACCCGCGTCGTCCGGCGCGAGGATATCGTAAAACTGTGCGCCCAGCGGCC
>JAYUWQ010000516.1:0-3984 GCA_043753485.1 bacterium | reverse complement strand
GCCGGGCGGCGAGTTTTTCCAGGGCACGATGCCCACGCCGTTGGGCGCTGCCCGAGGAACAATGCAACCGCTGCCCGACCTCAGCATAACTGAGGCCTTCCATGTGATGCAGGATGAGCAGCGAACGGTCGGTTTCATTCAGGGAAGCCAGCGCTTCATCCAGATGGGGCAGCGCAGAAATCCATGAGGCGGGCTGATCCGGGGAAAGGGCCTCACTTTGCCCGATCACCGCCATCGCCCGGGTGCGCTGCCGGATCTCGCGGCGCAGCAGGTTCGATGCCTCGTAAGTCGATGCCCGGTGCAGCCACGCCGCCAGGGAAATCGCCCGCGCCGCCCGTGCCGGGTGCCGGGCCAGCAAAATGAAAGTCTGCTGCACCGCATCTTCCGCCATCACATGATCGCCGCCCAGTCGCCGCCGGGCCGCCGCCACGACAACGCCGCTGTGCCGCCGGACCAATTCCCGGAATGCGGCCTCGCTGCTGCTGGAGCTATAAAGTTTGAGCAGTTCCTTATCGATTTTCCCGGTCATGGTTTGCCCTTCACCCGTGTTGGCAGCGGTGGCAGGGTCGGAAGAAGCTCTCATTTTGGGCGGTGTCGTTATCTATAGTCATCCTCGCCGTCGGAAAGCAGACAGAAAAAATTTTCGAAGCGCGGAAAAATCCCCAGTAGGAGCGGTCTGGTGCTTACGGGGTGGGTCCGCATCGGCTGCGTGGGTGCAAGCTTGCACCGGAGCGTGGGCGGGGTCAGTCTGGGCGGAATGATCCCCGCTTCCCCCGTCGTCCGCTTCGCCTTGCTTTCCGTGGCGGCGGCGGTGGTGACATTTGTCCTGAAGCTGGTGGCGTGGCAATTGACCGGGTCGGTGACGTTGTTGTCGGATGCGCTGGAGTCTGTGGCGAATCTGGCCGCCGCGCTGGTGGCGGTGGCCTCGGTCACGGTGTCGGCGCGCCCGGCCGATGATGAGCATGCCTACGGACACACCAAGGTGGAGTATTTTGCCGGGGGGGTGGAAGGGGCGCTGATTCTGGTCGCGGCCGCGGGAATCGGTTGGAATGCGGTGGACCGTTTTTTCCACCCGGTGGCCCTGACGGGTTTTTCAGCCGGGCTTTCCGTCTCCGTGGTGGCTTCGGTGGTGAATCTGGTGGTGGCGCGGCTGCTCCTGCGGGCGGCCCAGCGCTACCACAGCGTGGCCCTCCGGGCCGATGGGCAGCATCTGATGACAGATGTGTGGACTTCGGTGGCGGCGGTGACAGGATTGATTCTGGTGAAGCTGACCGGTTGGCCATGGCTGGACCCGGCGTTGGGGTTGCTGCTGGCCTTTCACATCGTGTTCACTGGGGTGAAACTGGTACACCAATCGATGTTGGGCCTGATGGATACCGGAGTGCCGGCGGAGGAATTGGCGAGGATCAAAGCCGTACTGGGGGAATACGAAACCCAGGGATTGCTCTGGCATGCTCTCCGCACCCGGGAGGCGGGCGCCCGCCGGTTTATGTCTGTGCATCTGCTGGTGCCGGGGGAATGGACGGTCCAGCGCGGGCACGATCTGGCGGAGGAAGTGGAGGCGGCGTTGCGGGCAGCGGTGCCGCGCCTTCATGTTTTGACGCATTTGGAGCCGATTGAGGACCCGGTTTCGTTCCGGGATGCCACGCTGGACGGCGCGGCTGGGATTTAAGCCTGGGCTCAGGCTGTTGGGAATGCCCGCTGGCGTGAGCAGCTATTTCGCTTCCGGATCTTCCGGCATGACCGGGACATCGGGACTTTGACCAGGATGGAGATCGAGGGGACCGGACAGGTCGGTCGGCAGTGGGGTCTCGGCTGAGGGAATAGGAGGCAGGAGCAGTCCTTTGGCGATGGCGAGAGTGGCGCGGGCACGTTGGTAGCCGGCAGGAATCCCCGGGAGGTAGGAGGCGGCGGCGGGCTCGTCGGAGATGGCCCGGTTGCGGATCCGGTCCAGCGGCTCGCCCCGGTTGGGTGGGGACGCCGGGTCGTAGCCAATTGCTTCCTCGGCGGCCGTGGTGGCAATGGCATCAAGCAGAGCGCGGCGGCGCGATGCGGCCGTTTCCGCGGCGGGCGTGGCCGGAAGGGGTGACGGGACCGGAGACCCGGATTCCGGGGTTTTGGAAGGCTGGTCATCCGGGGCGGCGGTCTTGCTTTCAACTTCGGGCAGCAGGCTGAGGGCTGCGGGCCAATCGCCCAGACGGGTGAGGAATTCTGCCAGTTCGGTCACCAGGGGCGGGGACAGTTTGACTTTGGGGGCGATTTCCAAGGCTTCGGTGGCGAGGGCGGCGGCGGTCTGGATTTCGCCGGCGTTGAAGGCGTGGTGCAGGATGACGACCAGCAGGGGCAGCCGCTGATCGGGAGCAATGATGCCACGGGCCGACTCGGTGGCTTCCTGCAGCGCCTCTTTGGATTCCGGGAACAGCAGCGCGTCAGGGAGGAGTTCGGTGAGTTCGGCGAGCAGGGTGGCCCGTTGCACGGGATCGGGCAGGGCTTGGGCGGCCTCCAAGGCCGAACGGAGGGGAATGGCCGCGGCTTCCGGCCCGGTGGCCCGGCGGTGGGTATCGGCCAATTCAATGAGCAGGCGGACTTGCTCCGGTCCGGGGGCCGTCGTTTTCAGTTTCTGCTGAATCTCCGCGAGGATGGCCTCGGCGGGCCGCAGGGGGATGTTGGATTGCAGGGCTTCCAATTCAATCTGGCGCCGCAAGGCAGGGGCGGTGATCTGGCCGGAGACTGCGGCGGAATCGCTGGCGGCGGTGTCTCCCCGGCCGAAGCAGACCCGGAAAAGATCGAGCCACAGGGCGTCCTGTTCGGGAGCAGGGACCCGGCGGATGGCCTCAAAGGCTTGGTGCGGCCCGTCGATAATAGCCAATTGCACCCGGGTCCATGCCAACTCGGGGAGCAGGGCGGTGACATCGGCCGGCGGCAGGGTGGGCAGGAGCGCTTCCTGTTCCGCGAGCAGGGTGCGGGCCACGTCCTGGCCGTCCGTTTCGGCGAGGCGGCGGGCGACGCGGGCCCGGAGCAGGGGCGTTTTGGCTTCCGGCAGCACCACATCGGAGAAACCAAGCATGGCCAGCTGGATCAGGATTTCCTCCTTCATCTGGTCGCGCAGGGGCAAGTCCGTGATGCGGTCGCACATGCGGAGGGATTCGCTCAATTGTTTGGCGTCCTGATTCAGTTGGGCCTGCGCGAGTTGCCGGATGGTGCGGGCCTGCACGATGGGGTCGGCAATGAGACCGGCGGTCTGGAGGCTTTCCGGCACCATGGCGAGGCGGGCCTGAAGGATGGCCGTCTCCATGAGGTCGAAGTCGAGCACCAGCCGCTCCAAGGGGGCGTCCAGATTGGGCTCCGCCAAGGCGCGGCCCACCAGTTCCGCGGTGGAATGGGGAATCCAGGTTTCCCGGGCTGGCCGGAACCACCAGAAGAGGAAACCAAGGCAGAGCAGCACCGTCAGGCTCAAACCGAGCCAGCCTTCCCGCTTTTTGGGGTGGAGCGAGGGATCGGTCACCGGACGAAGAGTTCAGGAGCACTTTCCACGGAATAGATGCCCACGGAGTTTTCTTTGCCCTTCAACGCATGGGTGCCGAGGGAACGCACATGTTTCATTCCGTCCTTCCAGCCTTTCATGAAGTCGGCCGAAACGAGGATATCACTGCCGAGCTGGCGGGTCAGGGCCTGGATACGGAAAGTGGTATTCACGGCATCGCCCAGCATGGTCAGACCGCCCTGGCCCAGTTGGCCCCAGGAGACTTCGCCCATGTGGAGCGCGACCCCGCTGCTGAATTCCACGTCGTAACGTTCAAAAGTCCACTTCATTTCCTCCTGGATCAGGCTGCAGCTTTCCCTCAGATAGCGGGCCGCAGAGAGCGCCCATTGCCGGGCATTCGGCGTCACATCCGTCCAGTAAGCCAGCACCGCGTCACCAATAAATTTATCGATCGCGGCGCCGTGTTCGGTCAGCACCTGATCGCAGTAGGAATACCAGGA
>JAYUWQ010000515.1:0-1643 GCA_043753485.1 bacterium | reverse complement strand
TTCACCCAGGCCATGGATGAATATCCGGGGGCTCAATATGGAGAAGCCCAGATCGGCAAGGCCCGGGTGCTTTTTGACAGCGAAAAGATGGATGAGTCCGAAAAACTGCTCAAGGAAATGTTCGGGGACAAATCCGTTCCGAAAGAGGTGAAGGCCGAAGTGACCTGGCTGCTGGGCGAAATCCGCTTCAAGCAAAAGGCTCTGCCGGATGCCTTCAATTACTTCCAACGGCTCTATCTGAGCTTCGGGGCCTTCCCTGAATGGATGGCCAAAGGGTATCTCCGCGCCGGTGAAACCAAGGAAGCCCTCGGAAAAGGCACCGATGCCGTCGATATCTACCGCAACGCCGTGGATGACGCCCGCAAGGCCGCGAAAATGAAAAATGAACCGGACTTCCAGAAGGTGAAGGACCGTCTGCGCAACCTCGGCGGCTAACCCTTTTTACACCCCAGCGCATGAAGCTATTTTCTCTCCTCGCCGGCAGCGCCCTGCTGGCCGCCGCCTGCCCCTTGTCCGCCCAGACGCTGGTCTTCCCTGCGGGGTCCATCGAGTTTGCCGAAGTGACCATTTCCGGCACCAGCGTGCAGCGCAAGGTCATGGGACCGGATGGCACCGAAACCGCCCGGGGGAAACCCATTCCCGTGTCCAGCCTGCTGCGGGTGGATTTCCCCAAACCGGATGATCTCTCGGCAGCAGATGACCTGATCCTCAAAGGCAAATACGAGGAAGCCTTCCAGCGGGCCACCGCCGTACAGAATCTGCACCGTCTCTGGAAGGACAAGCCTGGCTCGTGGTATGCCCAGGCGGGGCTGCTCGTCGCGGAGAGCCTGCTGCGTCAGAATAAATATGACGAATCCGCCCGGCTCATGTCGGAGTTGAGGAACATGACGCTGGCCAGCAGTCTGCAGATCCGCGTCACCATGCTGGACGCTCTGGAGCAGTTTCAAAAAGGCATCACCGGTCCCGCGCTTGCCAAGGTCAAACCGCTCATCAAGGGAGCCCAGGATGCCGAAACCCTCGCCCGCCTTTATCTCCTGATTGGAGACATCCAGTTCAAGCGGGAGGCCTTCGAGGAAGCGCTTGATGCCTACCTGCAGATCCCCGTGTTTTACGGGGCGGAAGCGGCCTTCCTCCCCGCGGCCGAACTGGGAGCCGCCAAATGCCTCGCCCGCCTGCGCCGCCTGCAGGATGCCTCCGACAGCCTCGCCCGGATCATCGAACGTTATGCGGGCACTCCTGAAGCGGATGCCGCCAAACTGGAAAAGGCCGATCTCGCCAAACTCACCGGAGCCGCTCCCTGACCGCCCTTTCCTGCTTTTTTGCCTCGTTTCCGGCCCCGCTCCAGTCTCCTCTTCACAGATATATCTTGACTATCCCCAGGCTTAAAGACTACTCACCTACTCACTTCCCAACTCCATGAAAGTCCGCTCCTTCGCCCGATTCACCCCCTTTCTCACCACGGCCCTTTCCCTGCTCGTCGCTGGAGCGGTGCACGCCCAGGAAGCGGCCGCCGCCGCCGCTCCCACGGTCATCAAACGCAGTCTGTTTGAGGTGTTGAAGGATGGTGGGTTGATCATGATTCCACTGGCCGCCTTCTCCATCGCCATGGTTTGGCTGATCATTGACTGCGCCCAGCGCAGCAG
>JAYUWQ010000514.1:0-10625 GCA_043753485.1 bacterium | reverse complement strand
CGGCTTCGGGCTGGATTTCGATTTCAGCGGCATCAGGCCAGCCCGGGGCGGAGGAGGAACTCATGTCAGGAGCCGTGCTACTCGATGGTCACCGGGGTGCCCAGATTGACGTTGTTGAAAAATAGCTCGGACATTTGCTCTGGCATGCGGATGCAGCCGTGGCTGGCGGGATAACCGGGGAGGAAACCGGCGTGCATGCCGATCCCATCATTGGTGAGGCGCATGAAGTTGGTCATCTTGGCACCCTCATATTTGGTGCCGGGAGGGAGCTTGTCTTTCTTGATATCGACTTCGGCAACGACCACGTTGCCGGCGGCATCGACGGCCGCGCCGTATCGGCTGCTCTTGTGCCATTTGTTTTTCTGGATGATGCGGTAGCTGCCGGCCGGGGTGGAGTGATTGACATCGCCGGTGGACAGCCAGGACTTGCCAACCAATTGGTCGCCGCGGTAAAAATACGCGGTTTGGTCGGCCCGGCTGATGCGGATGCGGGGCGGGCCGTTGCCGGAGCCGCCTTCCCAATAACTGACGACATCCGGTGGGGCGGCGGGAGCGGGAGCTTGGCCGGGCAGGGAGGTGCCGCGGGCGCTGGGGTCGTAATAGAGGGTGCCGTCGGCTCCCCGCACGATGCCGGGAGGCATCTGCTGCTGGCCGGCCATCGGGCTTTGACAACTGCTGAGGAGAAGAGCCAGCGCACCAGCGGCAGCGGCGGAAAGGAGTCGGGAGATCATCGGAAGTTATTGGAAGGGGGGAACTTGGGAGCAATCCCCATACCACTGAACTGTGCGGCGTCCATTGAATTTCCACTCATGCAGTCCATGGGTGAGGCTTATGGAAATCCGGGAATTCGCCCAGCGGGTGCTTTTTGCAAACACGTTGGAGGAAAAACTGGCCATGCCTCCGGTGGGGCTGCTCACGGATACCGAGCCCGGCCCTCCCTTGGCCGTGCCGCCTGCTCCGGGGCGGCCGGCCGGTCTGCATTTTTCGGCCAAAGGCCAGCGGGCGCGTCTGCCGCGGGCCGATGAACTGCACGGGGCAGAGGCCCGGGCCGTGCTGCTGCACTCCTTTGCAAACCACGAAATGCTGGCCGTGGAACTGATGGCTCTGGCCCTGCTGAAATTTCCGGACGCTCCCGCCGCGTTCCGGCGCGGCCTCGTGCATACTCTGCGGGAGGAACAGGAACACACCCGCCTCTACATGGAACGCATGGCCGCCAGCGGTTTGGTGTTGGGGGATCTTCCGGTGAACGGGTTCTTCTGGAACAGCATCGCCGGCATGGAGACGCCGCTCGACTACGTGAGCCATCTCAGCCTGACCTTCGAACAGGCCAATCTCGATTATGCCCGGCATTATGGCCAGCTTTTCCACCGGCTGGGGGATGCGGAAACCGGGACGCTGCTGGACCGCATTTACCATGATGAGGTCGCGCATGTTGGTTATGGGTTGAAGTGGTTCCGCCGCTGGAAGGATCCGGCTCGGCCGGACTGGGAGGCATGGCAGGACACCATGGCGTTTCCGCTGTCCCCGGCGCGGGCCAAAGGCAATGCGCCCTTCAACCGTGAAGGACGGCGGCAGGCCGGGTTCAGTGAGGAATTTATTGAGGCCCTCGACCTTTTTTCGCACAGCCGGGGCCGCACTCCGTGGGTCGGGGTTTTCAATCCTGCGGCCGAAGCGTGTGCGTTGACCCGCGACGCCGCCACGGCCCGTCAGGAAGCCACCACCGACAC
Source organism: bacterium (assembly GCA_043753485.1). Classification (GTDB taxonomy): domain Bacteria; phylum Verrucomicrobiota; class Verrucomicrobiia; order Verrucomicrobiales; family V1-33; genus CAIZWU01. The sequence goes on along the minus strand of JAYUWQ010000514.1, from coordinate 8,898 downwards.
CCTCGCCCGGGACCTCGATGTGTTGCCGGTCTTCAGCCTGCATAGCGAGGACGTGGTGCTGGTGCGCCGGGCCCCGCGGGCGGAACACCTGAAGCGGCTGCGGGAGGCGGGCGTGGAGCTGCCTCAATTTGAGGAACTGAACCCTTCCGGATGCTTGAAGGCGGGCTCCCCGCTCCTGACGAGAAAGCTCGGGCGCCTGCGGCCATGGGCATGGTCGGCCGATTCGGCGCCTCTGCTGGAGCCGCTGCTGGCGAATGTGGGGGAAGCAGCTTTTGCGGGGGTGCCCTGGGATGAGGAAGTCAGAGCGCTTTATGCCAAAACAACCGCCGCTGGTGCCGCGCGGCGGCTGGCGGAGACGGAAGATTTTCCTGACGAAACCTGGGGCGTGGCGGCTGGGGACGAGGCGGCGGTCGCGGCGGCCCTCGCCCGCCTGGCGCAACAGGGGCATGGGCGGGCTTGTTTGAAGGCGCCGTTCGGCATTGCCGGACGCGGCCTGATCCAAGTCCGCACGGACGGGTTGGCCGAACGCGATTTGACGTGGCTGCGTCCCATGCTGTTTCAGCAGGGGGCGGTGGTGGTGGAACCCTGGTTGGAGCGGGTGGCGGATTTTTCCTGCCAATATGAACTGACGCCCGGCGCTTTGCCAAAGCTGAAAGGGCAGGTCCGGCTTTGGAATGACGCCGGAGGCCGGTTCCTGGCCTGTGAGTCCGCCCCTGCCTTCACGCGACTGCTTCCGCCGGAGGCCGCGCGTTGCCTGCACGAAACCGGAGCTGAGAAACTTTATGGCGACGTGTTGCCCGGACTGTTGTCCGGATTGCCGGGGCTGTCGCGGTTGCAGGGGAATCTGGGGATTGATGCTTTCCTTTACCGGGATTTGACCGGCAGGATCCGGCTCCGCCCGTTGGTGGAAATCAATCCCCGCACCACCATGGGCCGGGTCACTTTGGATTTGAGGCGGTTGGCGGATCCCTCCAAGCCGTTCCGGTTCCGGATCATGCATCGCCGGGCCGTGCAGGCGGCGGGCCACGCGACTTTGGCCGCCTATGCCGCCTTCCTCCACCAGACTGCGCCGCCGGTGCTGGCGGAGACTTCCTCCGGCCCCAGAATCACCCAAGGCTGCCTCGTGCTCAATGATGGGGAACGGGCCGAAGCGTTCCTTGGGATTTTAAGTGTCGGGGGAGCGGTGGTCTGATCCGGTTTCGTGAAAAGGGGCCGGATGTCGGAACCGCGTCAGTCCTTTTTCTCAAACAGCCCGCACCATTCCCGTCCTTCGCGGCCGGGATAGGCCACGTCAGGCTGCCAGGCCTCGACCAACCGGAAACGCTTCTCCATCATGTGGCGCAATTCATCCAGGCCGGTGCCGAAAGGAGGCCCTTGGGTTTGGTCCTCATGCTCCTCCCATGGATTCAGAAAAAACACGCCCAGCAAATGGCCCCCCGGCTTCAGCGCGGCGGCCACCGCCGACACGTAATCCTCACGCCGCGCCGGGGGGATAGCACAATAACAGGTGTGTTCCCAGACCAGATCAAATTGCCCGGCCAGTGAAGGCGTATGGCATATTGTGAAAAGATCGCCCAGAAGCACCTGCGTGTGCGGCGTGTCCGCGAGGAACTGCCGGGCCCGTTCCACGGCCAGAGGTGCCAGATCGAGCCCGGTGACTTCCGCGGCCCCTGCCTGAGCGAGGGCTTTTACATCCTGCCCGGTACCGCAGCCCGGCACGAGGACGCTTCCCGCGACGGGATGAGTGGCCAGATAGTCGAGCAAGGCCGGGGCCGGGGCGCCGCGATCCCACGGGGTTTGACCGGTCGCGTATTGATTTTGCCAGTCAGTCATGATTTTGGAGGAAATGGTTCCTGATGAAACAGCCCGGCAAGGCCGGGACAAAACGCGTTGCGCGGGGCGGGGGATTCCCCACTATGAAGGCTTTCCGATTTTCCACGACCCCGCATGATTCAGGACAAAAGCACCCGGTTTACCCTCTTTGCCACCGGCATTCTGTTGCTGGCCCTCTTTCTCATCAGCTGGGTTCTGAGCCGGGCCGCCACGGCCCGCCGGGCCTCCACCACTCCAACGGTTTCCGCGGTGGCTCCGGTCGCTGTCGTGCCAGCCGTGCCGCCCGGTCCGGTCCAGCCACTGCCTGCGCTGCCGCTCAACGATGAGGGACGGCCCCTGGCCGACTACCAGGTGCTGACTGAAGTCACCTTGCTGGACGATCCCGCCAACGATGGCGACACCTTCCTGCTCAAGACTCCGGAAGGGCAGCATCGTTTCTGCCTCTATTTTGTCGATACCGTGGAAACGGATGGGGGCCAGCCGGAAGCAGCCCGGGACATGGCGGGTTACTTCGGTTTTGATAGCGAGGAGCCGCTCCGGGCCCTCGGACTGGAAGCGCGGGAGTTCAGTCTGCGATTGCTGCGGGCCAGCGCCTTCCGCGTGGTCACGCGCTGGGAAAAAGATGCGGATGAGGACGCCTACCTTGCGTTCATCTATCTGAAGGACAAGGAGCGCGGGCTGATCAATCTCGCCCAGTGGCTGGTCCGCTATGGACTGGCCCGGATCGTGCCCTGCGAACAGGATCAACCCAACGGAGCCACTGCCGCTCAATTCCGCGGTCAACTGATTGAGGAGGAAGCCTTGGGTAAATCCGAAGCCGTCGGGGCGTGGAACCGGAAGGTTCCCTGAATCGGTAATTCCCCGCTGTCAGCGGATCCGGTGATTTTTAATTTTATGGACAAGCCGCCCGGGAAACCGTTTTGTCGCTGAATTCCCCTCCCGGATGTCAACATGGCTTACGAAGCTCCCCCTCCTCGTACTTACTGGAAGTGCCAGCGTTGTACGGCCTGCTGCCGGTGGCCCGGAGACGTCAAAGTCGGTCCGGAGGAAATCACGGAAATTGCGGCTTTTCTGGGTTTGGGCGAACCGGAATTCCTCCAAAAGTATACCCGGCTCCGCACCGACCGGGCAGGGCTTTCCCTGATCGAACAAACGGACGACTCCTGCATTTTCCTGCAAGGGAACAACTGCGTCATCAATGCCGTCAAACCCCAGCAATGCCGCGATTTCCCCAATAAATGGAATTTTCCCGGTTGGAGACAGGTTTGCGGGGCCATTCCCGTTTCAGTGGAGTAGGAAGGTTCTTGAAATCCAATGAATTTTTAATTCTTGGCGTTTCTCTGGAGGACTGATAAAAATCCCAAAATAATTAAGATGAACCGGGTAACCCAACCGCTCACCTTATGTAGAGCTAATCCAAATCCCTAAGAGGTGTGCCTATGAAATCCCAGAACATTCGAAGCATCACGACCCTGACCGCCATTCTGCTCGGGAGCCCGCTGGTGATTTTTGGCTTGCAGAATTTCCTCCACACTCCCGCTCAGCCTACCATTCCCGGGCCCGTTGAAATCACCCGTTCCACTGAAACCAAACGTCCCGAAATTCACGTGCCTTTGGGAACGGGAGAAGATATCGCCCGGGCCATTGCCTCCCTGCCAGCCGATGGCGGCCGCATCCTGCTGGCTTCCGGTACCTATATCCTGAGCCAACCCCTGGTGCTGGACCGGAATGACATTGAGGTGTCGGGGGATCAGGAGTCCACGATTTTGATGCTGGCCGACCACGCCGATTGCCCGTTGGTGGTGATCGGACCCATGGAAACCCCTCCGACGCGAAAAGTCAGCGGAATCGCCCTGCGGAAGCTGATCCTGGATGGGAACCGCCTTAATCAACTCAATGAGTGCCATGGCGGCCCCTGCGATAATGGGGGGATCTCCTTCATCCGGAACAATGCCCTCACCATCCGCAGCGCCGAGGACATCCGCGTGGAACGGGTCACCACCCGCTCCGCCCGCAGCGGTGGCCTGGTGCTGGAAAAGCACAGCCGCCGCATCCATGTGAGCGACTTCACCTCGCACAGCAATCATTTCGATGGATTTGCGGCCTACGAGACCGAGGAAAGCTTCTTCACCCGGCTCTACCTGCACAGCAACGAAGCGGCCGGCATCAGCATCGACCTGCGCTTTGACCGGAATATCGTCTCGCACGCGCGCCTCGAAAACAATGGCAGCCAGGGGGTCTTCATGCGCGACAGCAACTTCAACAATTTCAACCACCTCACCGTGAGTGGCAACGGCGCCCAGGGGATCTTTATCGCCCAGGCGAACGATCAGCATAACACTCCCTGCACCGGCAATATCTTCAGCGATCTCAAGGTGAGCGGCAGCGGCGGAGCCGGCCTGCGCATCAATGATGTCAGCTGCATCGCCAACGTCATTGCCAACTCGGTTTTTTCCCTGAACAAGGAAGGCGGCGTCAGCGAAGCGACGGAAAAACTGATCGCCCAGCAGAATGTCAGCCTGAACTGACAGCCCCCTGCGCGTGGAGTATCCGGAAATGACGCTCCTCCTGACTGGATTCGAGCCTTTTGGCGGGGATGATTTCAATCCCTCGGGGGCCATTGCCCACTCGCTTCATGGTACAGAACTGGGAGTGGGAAAGGTGATCCATGGCTTGTCGCTGCCGGTCAGCGGCCCGGCGGCGTGGCAAAAATTGTCGCGCACCATCCGTCAGGTCCGGCCACGTTGGATCGTGGCCACCGGGGTGTCCGGCCGGCCCGGACTCTGCATTGAATCCACCGCATGGAATGAAGCGGATTACCGGATTCCTGACAATGCAGGCTTTCAACCAACCGGAGCCCGCATTCTGGCCCGTGGCCCGGCCCGCCTGGAAGCACGGCCCGCTCCACTGCTGCACCGTGCGCGTCCCCGCCATCCACGATTGCCGGTCCGCCTGAGCACGGATCCCGGCCGGTTTGTCTGCAATTTCCTCTACTACCGGCTGCTCCATCTGACGAACCGCCCGGATCATGCCGCCTGCCACCGGGCGGTTTTCCTGCATCTTCCCGCCACCCCGGAAATGCGCCGTTCTCAACAGGATGACCGTTTTTTCCATCCTTTTGATGACCTGAGGGAAACCGTGCGCGGCCTCCTGAACCAATTGGTTCACGGTCCACCCTCCATCTGAAACAGGATACCCCGGCAAGAGGTGGAGCCGGACTGTAGTCTGATCCCGGATGCGACAGGCCGTGTTGACTGGATCCCCCGCTGGCGTTTCAATTTGAAGGCGCCTCAGTGCAGAATCGCCGTGCCGGTGGCGGTTTTGTCCTTGGTTTGCCAGCGCTTGAGCTGGCCGAGGAAGTCGCCGGTGGCAAGGGCGGCGGGGTCGTTGAGAAACACGGCGGCGGTGGGGAGTTCGGTGAACTCCTTGATCACCGTAAGCAGGTTGCCGGTGGCGCTGAAAAGGCGGACGGTGTTGTCGCGGCCGGCGGTGAGGAGGCGGCCATCGGGGGCGATGTCGGCGCTGAGGATGCCGGGGATTTTCAGCAGCATGGTGCGGCGGCCGGGTTCGTCTTTTTTGACGGCATCGTGCGGGCTGAGACTGCGGGCCGCAAAACCTTCGGAAGTGTCCCAGAGCACGAGTTTGCCGTCATCCCCGGCGCTGGCCAACACCACGGAGTCACCGCGCCAGGCGAGGCTGGTGATACGGGCCTGGTGTTCGGCGAGGGTAAAGAGGATGGTGCCGGTTGCCGGGTCCCAGAGGTGGAGGCCGCCATTGCGGTCCGCGGTCGCGAGCTTTTCGCCATCAGGACTGAACGAAAGGGCGGTGACCCAGTCGGTATGCTTTTTGATGGTGCGGACGAGGGTGCCGTCCTTGGCGGAGTAGAGACGGATCAGCTTGTCAGGACCTCCGGTGGCGAGGAATTGGCGGTCGGGGCTGAGGTCGGCGGCGAGGATGGCGTCGCTGGCTTCGCTGCCGGCTTCGATGAGGCGGTTTCCGGTTTTGATGTCAAAGACCACTGCTTTGCCGGAATGCGCTCCCCGTCCTCCGGCGGCGAGGAGCAGGGTGCCATCGCGGCTGAAGCGCAGCACGGCGGCGGAGCGCTCCGGGAAGGCCAGCGCGCCCAGCGGGGCGCCGGTGGTGGAATCGAGCAGGGCGATGGACTGATTGCGGGCCAGCGCGAGCAGAGGAGCGCGGGGGCTGGCGGCGAGGGTGGTGACCGGGGAAGGGCGGTCCAGCAAACCGGCGGGGGCGGCGGGGACGGACTCGGGGAGTGGCGGCGGGCCTTCGTTGGCGGCGGTGGCTGCTGGCAGAGCCATGGCGAGGGCGGAATCGCGGGATTTTGCTGCAGTGCCGCCGGTGGTAGGCAGGCAGCCGCCTTCGATCCAGGTTTTAATAATCGTTAGCGATTCGTCCGGAAGCTTGGGTTTTTTGGGCGGCATTTCCGGCTCTTCGAGATGGGCCACCACCCGGTAGAGCAGGCTGGTATCGGGGCTGGTGCCCGCGATGGCGGTGCCGCTGCTGCCGCCTTTCATGGTGGTCTCGTAGGTGGTGAGATCAAGGTCCGCCTTCAGTTTGTCAGGATTGTGGCAGCTGTTGCAGTGCTCGCGGAAGATGGGCAGGACGTGGTCCTGGAACACGGGAGCCGCATCGGCGGGGAGGGAAACGGCCAGCAGGGCCAGCACCGGAAATCGGGTCATGGAAAAATCCGGTTAGTGGTTGAAGGCGAATTCGGTGGTGTTGATGAGTGCCCAGAGGGTGTCATCGAAGAACTGGCGCAGCGCGGCCTGATCGCCCTCCGGCAGGCTGTGGGCGGACCCCATGAAGCGGGCCAGTTCATATGCCGTGGGGCGGCGCGAGAGGGCGCGTTCGTAAAGGGCAACCACGCCGGCTTCGGCGGTCGGCTTTTGTTTCATCAACCCGGTGAGGACCGGTGAGCGCTGGATGGCTCCATCGACGACGTTGCCATTAATCAGATGCAGCGCCTGGGTGAGGGTGGGTTCCATGCGGACCTCGGCGGTGCAGACGGTCTCGCGTTTGCTGCTGCCGAAGGTCTTGAGGAAATACTCGCGGTCGGCCCCGCCATCGAAGATCTGGGTGGCGCGGGTGCCGGGCATCTGGCCGGAGAAGCTGTTCGGCGTGCCCGTCACCGCGGCGAGGGTATCAAGGATGACCTCGGCCTGGAGGCGCCGGACGTAGCTGCGGGAAAAGTTGCGGTCGTCGCTGGCGTTGCTTTCGTTGGCGGTGCTGGAAAGCTGATAGGTCTGGCTTTGACAGATGATACGGATGAGGGAGCGGATGTCGAACCTGGAGGCGCGGAGGTGGTCCGCGAGGATGGCCAGAAGTTTCTCATTCGAAGGCGGGTTGCTGATGCGGCCGTCGTCCACGGGTTCGATCACGCCGCGGCCGAAGAAGTGGAACCAGGCGCGGTTGGCGAGGGTGCGGGCAAAGGTCTCGTTGCCGGGCGCAGTCAGCCAGTCGGCGAGGAAGTGCCGGGGATCGCCGCCTTTCAGGTCCGGCTGATCGCCCCCGAGGAAGCGCGGACTGACCGCCCGTCCGTCCACGGGGTGTTCCACCGTGGTTTGGCCGGGACGGTTGAAGATGAAGACCTCGGTGGCGCTGGCTCCCTTTTTCTGGGAGACGCCTTTGAAGAAGGCGGTGAAGCCATAATAGTCGTCCATCGTCCAGCGGTCGAAAGGATGGTTGTGGCACTGGGCGCACTGGATGCGGGTGCCAAGGAAGAGCTGCGCGGTGTCCTCGGCGCGCTCCATCGGGGTCCTGATGTTGCCGTTGGCGGAAGTGTAGTAGTTGGCCGGCGGGTTGGCGATGTTGCTGCCTTCGGCGCGGATCAGGTCGCGGACGAGTTCGTTGAAGGGACGGTTGGCCGCAATCTGGGCGCGCAGCCATTGATAGTATTTCCAGACCGGCTGGCGGCTGCGGCCGGTGTCGGCGTTTTGGTTGTTGACCTTGACCTGGAGAATCTCCGCCCACTTCATGGTCCAGAGATCGGTGAAGGCTTCAGTGGCGAGGAGCCGGTCGATTGCCTGGTTCCGTTTGTCAGGGGCGGCGTCGGCGAGGAAGCTGGATAATACTTCCGGCGAAGGCGGCAGGCCGGTCAGGTCCAGCGTGACCCGGCGCAGGAAGCTGGCATCGTCCGCGGGGGCAGAAGGGGCGATTTGCAGTTGGCGCAGACGGACGAAGACGGCGTCGTCGACGGGATTGGCAGCTTTCAGACCGGGCCAGGTGAAATCATTCCGGTCTGGCAGGACGATGACTTCGGTGCCGGCCGTAAATTTGTCAAAACGCGCAAAAACATGGGCGCCTCCGGATGCGCCGGCTGTGACGGTGCCGTCTTTCCCGATGGTGGCGGTGGAATCGTTGTTGGAAAGGAAAAGCGCGAGCCGGGTGACATCGCGCAGGCTGCCGTCCGAATATTCCGCTATGACGAGGGTGCGGTGGTGGGCCGGGGCCGTGGCGGAGGCGCGCACCTCGATTTGGTCAGGGAAAATCCGGATGCCGGTGGCGAGGGGGGTGCCCGGGGCATCGTCCTTGGCTCCGGCGGCGATCCAGTCGTGGAGCACGCGGTAATAATCCGAGTCCGGCTTGAAGAGGGTGCCCCCGGTGTGCGGCACAGCCCCGGTGGATTTTTCGAGGACGAGGCTTTGCGCGGGGACTTCGAGGTCCACGCGGCGGCCGATCAGTTCGCGGGTGAGGCGGAAAAAATCGCCGGCGGGATCATAACCGAACAGGGAAAGACGGAAGCCGTCCTGCCCGCGGCCGGAACCGTGGCAGGAGCCGGTATTGCAGCCGGCGCGCATCAGGACGGGTTCGACATCCAGCCGGAAAGAGGGCGTGCGGGCCTGGGCGAAACCGGTGGTGGTGACGGTCAGGGTGGCCTGTTCATTTTCCCATTGGATCACCGCTTCGCCGGAGCCATCCCCGGTGGGGGCGAGCAGTCCGGTGGCGGCATCCCATTGGACAGGCGCAGGGCTTTGGACTTTGACGCTGGCGGTGACATCGGTGGTGCGGCCGTCGCCGGCGATGTGCTGCACAACGAGGGCCTGG
>JAYUWQ010000513.1:0-1643 GCA_043753485.1 bacterium | reverse complement strand
CTCGTCCGTTTCCGGCAAGTCCTTGGCACTCATGTAGATCGGTGAACCGCCGATGGGACCTTCGAGGCCGGGAGGCTTGCCGGTGATGGCGATGATTTTATCGATGCCCTTCATGTATTCCTGCAGACTGAAGCCCTGGATCAGGAGGGAAGCCTTGATGAAATCGACTCCCTCCTCCTTGGTCATCTTGACATCAGGATTCTGCACCACGACGACGGTGCCGGTGAGACCGAGATCGCGGATGACGTGGCGTCCGGAGATGCGCTGGTATTCCTCGAGGACTTCCTCAATCGGATTGCCGGTGAAGGCGAGGAGGAAAGTATTGGGGTCGTCCGGCGGGGCGGGGCGGGGTTCCGCCGCGGCAGGAGTGGCCGGGCCGCCGGGCCGGGGGGTACCGGCCCTTGTGGGCAAAGTGATATTGGGCCGCCGGGCCGGGGGCGCGGCTGTATCCGGGACACCGGGGGTGGCAGGGACTACGGGTGCCGGGGCGCCAGGAACCGGAACCGCGGGCGCGGCCGGAGTGGGAGCAGGAAGAGCGGGGACGCCTTCGGGTTGGGCCACATTATTCTGCGCGAGGAGACGCTGGCGGAGGGCGGGCGAAAGATTGGACGGCAACTCAATGGCTTCGTCCGCCACCGCAGTGGCCAGCAGAGGAACCATGGCCAGGGACAAACGGCACAGAAGGAGGGGAAAGGCAGGGCGGAGCATGACGGGAAATGGAGGATGGGGCGGACCAGGGACTTGGTAGGCAGCGGGAAAATCAGGGACCGGAAAACGGGATCAGCGGACGGGAAGCACCGCTCAAGGGGACGTCGGAAGGACGACGCGCCGGCGTGGCTGGGGGTTGGATTGATTAGTGGGAGGTGCGCCCCCGGGAACAGGCATCACGGCAGGCTGAGGCTGTCCTGGGTTGGCGTTGAGCATGGTGTTGACCTGCTGCTGGGGGTTGACTCCGGCAGCCGGGACGGCACCGGGTTGCATGCCTAGCTGGACTGGTTGAGGGACCACGCCGGGTTGGCCGGCGGTGGCGGCAGGAAATTGACCTGCAGCGCGGTTGCCTTGACCTGGAATGAAGGCTTGAGGAGCCTGGTAAGCCTGGGCAGGGCGGGCGGGCTGGCCGGGCACCCCGCCAGGGCGGACCACGGGTTGACCGGATTGATTTGGTTGGCCGGGGCGGGCGCCTCCGCCAGCGGCGCCTCCGGTCATGCTGTAGAGGGCTTTGGAATCAAAGGCCAGTTTCCCCTGCTGGCCGTCCTTTTCCAGTTGGACGGTAGTCGAGGACAGGGTGCGGCCGCGATTGACGCTGATGATGTGGAAACCACTCTTGTTGGGACGCCCGGAACTGTCACTGAGCACGGTGATCCGTTCCTGGGTTTTAGTATTGAGCAGGTAGACGGTCGGTTTGCTGGCGCTGCCGGCAAACCCCGCCAGAACATACTCTGCAAAAGGGTCCACCGGGTCGCCAACAGTGGGCTTGGCGAGCTCAAACTCAAAGGGACTCTTGCCCCGCAGCTTCTGGTAGCGGTCGATCGGGTATTCCACCGGAGCAAAAGAATCGGACAGGCCAGCTTCCGCCTCCGGGGTGGGAGGAATATCCTGGGCTTGGACCAAACCCATCGTCGCCACGACCAAAGTCGTGCAGC
>JAYUWQ010000512.1:0-1644 GCA_043753485.1 bacterium | reverse complement strand
GCAACGGCTCCTGCACGCCGGTCCATCTTAGCGTGGCCGTGATCCGCAATGAACAAGGACAACCTGCTTTCACTGCCTGCCTCCTTGCGCCCCAGCCTGCCCATTCCCCTGCCCGGGCATGGGAAAATATCACGCCTGACTGGCTGTTTATCCTGGATGCCGACGGGACCATTCTGGAACATACCACCCCACGCGATTTTTCGGAATTCCAATCCGGGGAAATGGCCCCGCTCAAAGGCGAATTCCTTGACGCGGCCCTCCCGGTCCTCACTTCCCCCTTGCCGCTGGATGTGATGATGGAACGACTGCTTGATTGTCCCGGCCACGAAACCCGCTGCGAATATGTGGTGATCCTGCCGGAAAACGACGTCCCCCGCCGGATCGAAGCGCGCCTCATCCTCCTGCCCGGCGGCCTCCCCTCGCGTTTTGGACTCACCCTGCGGGATGTGACCCGGGCCCGCCTCGCCTCCACCTCCGGGGGATTCAGCGTCACCCTGCTGGAGCACCTGCGCGCCCCGGCCCTGCTCACCAACGAACGCGGCCACATCCTCCACCTCAATCCCGCCGCGGAAGCGCTCTCCGGCTTTACCACCAGCGAATTGCGCGATGGAGGACTCTACCGCCTGTTCCGTCCGGACGCGCCCCAGGAATTCAGTGAGGAACTCTCCCGTCATCTCCAGACCCACCGCAGCTGGCACGCCGCAGCCACCTTGACCAGCAAGGATGGAACCGCCACCCCCGGCATCGCGGAACTCACACCCGCCTATGATGAAGCCTCCGGTTCCCGGGCCTTCATCCTGCTCTTCCGCCCCCAGGACGCCGATGCCAGCATGCCTCCGGCCGCCGCCACCCGTCCCGCCATCAGCCTGCACCGGGCCCGTAATGATCTCCAGGTCCTGACCAGTCTGATGTCGCTCCAGTCGGACCACACGGAGGAACCTGCGGCCCGGGCGGCCCTCCACGCCAGCCGCGACCGCCTTGCGGCCGTCGCCCTCATTTACCGGTTGGTGCAGCATGAAGAGGACCGCGTGGACTTTGCCCGCTTTACCCAGGAGATCGGCCATTCCCTGCTGGACGCCCACCAGCGTCCTGCCGGCGCGATCACCATCGATCCTCTGTTTTCCGGCATCACCCTTCCCCAGCGCCTCGCCATCACGGTGGGTCTGATTGTGGAGGAACTGATCACTGCCAGCCTCGCCTGGTCGTTCCCCGGGGCGCAGGCCAACGGGCACATCCGGCTCACCCTGACCGTCAGCGGGGGAGAAGGCATTCTCATCCTCCGCGACAATGGCCAGCCCTTGTCCGAAGCCCTCCGGACCCAGCGTGAGGCCACCTTCTCCCATCACCTCGTCAACCTGCTCTCGGAACAAATCGGCGGCAGCCTGACTTATCTCTCGGATCTCGAAAACCAGGTCCGCCTGCGCTTCCGGATTTCCTCCTGACTGTTTTCCCTGACCGGGGCCGGAATAAAACCCTGCGCAACATACATTGCGCAATGCCCCCCGGGCCGTAGGCTACCGGTATGTTGGCTCCTTCTGAAATTGCGCCCCGCCTCCGGCTGCGCGTCACCCCTGCGGCTGAGCAGGCCGTCCGCCAGGGACATCCCTGGGTCTATGGGGACAAAGTCCGCGAGCAGAACCGGCC
>JAYUWQ010000511.1:0-3992 GCA_043753485.1 bacterium | reverse complement strand
GGTCTGTCATGAAGCCGCCAGCGGCCGCCAGTTGTGGCACGAAAAAATGGAGTGGGAATACGTGGCTCTGGATGGGCAAAAACTGCCCATGAGCCTCTACCGTGCCAGTCTCTTGAAGGTGGGGAGCCGCTTCCTCTGCCTTGGCGAATGGGGCACCCTGTGCTGGCTCGACCTCTCTCCTGCGGGAGCCAAACGCGCTTCGACCGCCCAGCTCTTCACGGCCCAGCAAACCTGGACCCTGCCCGCCCTCAGCCGGGGCCTGCTCTATGTGATGCAGAATGATGACGACCGCGTCACCGGTCTGCCTCCGCGGCTGATTTGCTACGATCTCCGGTCCAAACCATGACCCTCCGTGCCGCCATCGCTGCCTTTCTACCCGCCGTTCCCGCGCTGACGGGCTGCGGTCCGGTGGAGGAAAACCCCGGCCCGCCCGGCGGCGTGGTCTATGTGGCCCCGCCCGTGGAACCGCGGCGGAATTCCACCCCTTCGCCGGACGTGCACCGCTGGCTTGAGGCCTCGGCATCCGTCAGGGCCCAGCTGGCCAGCCTGCGCCAGGAACTGGCCGGCCTCCAGCAACTCCACGTCGAGAACCACTTCGATGACTTCCTCGCCCTCGACCCTGACACCCTTGAGCCCGGCCAGCTCTACTATCTGCATCATTTTCTGGAGCGCGGCTATTTCCGGATCGAGCGCGAAATCCTGATCCAGCTGCTCGAATCCCGCCGCGCCCGCGCCGCCACCCCATCGTCCGCGACAACTGTCCCGGCTGACATCGCGGCCCGCCTGCAGGCTGGGCTCCAGCGCGATGAAACTCTCCTGATCGACCTCGAAACGGCCATTGCCCGCTATCGCGCCCCCGGGGACGAGCCCTTCCAGATTCCTGCCATCCTGACTGAAACCGAGTTGGCAGACTTCCGCGTCAAAGTCACCGCCGTCCTGAAAGCCGAACGTCTGAAAATCAGTGGATTGGACGCCCGGATCGCCAGCCTGCAGGCACCCCCCTGACCGCCCCGGAATGTCCGGCCGGAATTCCTCTAACCACTACAATCCTCAGCCCCTGCCCTCCTTCAAGGGAAGATAGCGCTGATTCAGGCCGGCACGGTCCTTCATGAACGCCTCATCGTGACCGTTCGCACTCAGACCGCCCCCCTCATAGTCGGCTATGGTTGACGCATGGTAGTGCTTTTCCGTTCCCGGATCGCCAAAGACCCGCAGATTGTAGGCGTAGTCGGCCAGCAGAGGGTAACGGAGGTCGTAGGAGCCATGCCGTTCAAAAACCCGGCGGCTGTAGAAAATGGCTTGGTGGCAGATGTTTTTTTTGCGCAATTTTTTGGCATCAAACGGGCCATCATAGACGATCTGGAGGTCTTCCATGAAGACATCCCCATACACGAGGAGGGAGCCGCCCCATTGGTAGGCCGCGTGGATTTCAGCCAGGATCCCGGGACGCAACCGGTCGCCCGCGCCCAGAAAATAAAAGATGCGGCCGGTGGCCCGGGCGATCCCCTCGTTCATGCCCTGGTAAACCCCGGGCGCATCCATCTGGATATGGGTGAGATCGCCGGAAAAGGCCTCCATGGCGGCTCGGGCTTCAAGACATTCGCCATACTCAGCGACCAGGACCTGGAGGGTGACGCCAGAGTGAGCCAGCAGTGATTCCAAGGACTTCTGCATCTTGGCTCCGGGATGGCAAACCGGAATGATGATGCTGAACTGCGGCGTGTCACCGGCCGCAGCGCCGGGTGGCTTGAGGAGGCGGAATCTACGAAGGATGGACTGGAGGGTTTTTACCATTTGATGCCAAGATTCCATAACCGCATGGTGCGCAGGGCACGGATTTGAAAGGCGGTGCAACGGCGTTCCAACTCCCCTTTGGTGAAGGCTGCGCCCAGTTCCCTGGCCCGGAGCAGCGCGCCTTCCGCGGCGCCAATATCGTGCAGCTCTGCCTGGCTTTTCTGTGCCTGGTGCACCCGGAAGGCCCCAAGAAAAGAGGGGAGACGTTTGAATACGGCCCCGCTCCGCTGCATGCGGAGCAGCAGATCCCAATCAAGGGCAAACCGGAACGAGGGGTCCACGCCCCCGGCCTTTTCGTAGGCAGAACGCCGCCAGAACCAGGTTTCCTGCGGAATATAGTCGGCCCATAATAACATGTTGGGATCATGCGCCGGCAGGAACCAGCGCCCGACCTCGTGGTCCGCCTCATTGATCAGCACGCGATGCCCATAAATGCAGTCCACCTCCGGATGCCGTGAGAAATAAGCCGCCACATAAGCGAGGGTGCCGGGCAGCAGCAGATCGTCAGAGTTCAGCCATGCCATGATCTCCGCCCGGGACTTCTGGAAACCCGCGTGGACCGCAGCGGACTGACCGCCATCCCGGCCGCTCTGCCAATGCGCCAGCCGGCCGGCATGATTCTGGATCACCGGGATCGAGCCATCGGTGGAGCCGCCGTCCATGACGATGTATTCCAGATTTGGATAGTGCTGGACGAGCACGCTCTGCATGGTCCGCTCCAGAAACGCCGCCTGATTATAGGAAGGGGTCACGATGACCATGGACGGTGGGTGGTCCGGCAGTGCGACCAGAGGCACCGGCGGGACGATCAATGGCCGTGGAGGATGCTGGTAGAGCACCCCCAGCCGCATCCAGTGCGACTTCCAGGCCTTTTTCTCTTTGCGGGCCCGGTTCCGGGGAGACATGAGCGCATCATGCGCTTCGCCGGATCCATCCCCCCCGCGGCGCGGGGTAAATGGACGGTAAAAGTCCAGCAATTGACCTTGTTCCTCACAAAGCGCCTGGCTGTGTTTCAGCTGCCGCCTGGTGAGTCTGGCCTCATCCTTGAACTGCGCGGCCTCACGTTTGGCCTGCTTGAGTCTGTCTTTGAGCTTCCGCTGGAGGATGGACCGCTGTTGTTCCGCCTGACGCAGGCGTTCCATGGTTTCCTGCTGACTGAGCACGGTTTGGGCCATGGCCGCCCCTTCAGGATTCCGGGCCGGATCCTTTACGATTTGCTTCGCCAGAAGCCGGCTGATGATTTCACGGAGCTTCGGCATCGGGGGATTCGGTCACAGGACCAGGCAAGTGCGGTTTCCATGAAATCCGGGCCAGCGGCAAGGCCAGCAGGCGGTAGTCACCCGCAGAAGTGAAGGACGGACAAGTCCATGCCAGACGCAGGGGATGGTGGTTTTTCTGATGCCACGAGCAACGGACGCGGAACTTGAAATGCCGCTGTTTCTCCCTGGGCACGGGCTGCCCGTTGAGAAACAGCTGCGGTTCCACCAGGTCAGGCCGGAGCGCCAGCCATTCCATCTCCAACTGATAGCGTCCCGGCGGCAGGTCGAGTTCCATCAGAGCCGCCGGCTGGCTCCAGCAGAAGGTCTGACCCGCGGCGTGTTCCGGGGCGAAGAGTCCCAGCACGGGGATGGCCGGGTTGGCATGAGGGGTCCATTCGCCACCAAGGGGCAGCCGCACCGTTTCCGGCGCGGGCAGCTTCAGGAGTTCCTTCTGCTGGGTAATGGCCACGATGGCGTCGTTCAGATCGATCAATGCCGCGAGGGCGGAAGGCCTTTTCCGCCAGCACAACCAAAGCAGCCGGGCTTTGGCCGTCCCGTATTTCCAGCGGGATAACCACAGCGAACTGCGGATGCCGAACCAGCCTGCCAACTTCCAATAAGTGCGGACACCGGCCGCCGGGGGCGAGCTTTGGGCGACCTTGGCCAGGACCCTGGCCAATGGCCGGCGGTTTTCGAAGCGCTGGGCAAAGACGTGGGGTTGCTGCATCAGCGCGTGGGCGGGCTCGCGGGCGGTTTTCAGAAACCAACGCCAATGGCCGACGGCAAAATCCACGGTGAATTCCTCCAGATCATGAAGCTCCCCGATGTAGTAGTGGTTGATTCTGCCCTCGGGCAAATACCCGATCCAGTGGCCAGCCGCATGCAACCTGGCAGCCAGGACCCACTCCGAATAGTGGCCGAACTCCGCCTGAAATCCGA
>JAYUWQ010000510.1:0-3997 GCA_043753485.1 bacterium | reverse complement strand
ATCGCAGGGTCCCCCATGGCTACGGCCAACCGCGCCTGGTAATGGTATCCCAACGGGTTTTCCGGATCCGCCGCAATCAGGTGGGCCGTCCATTTCTTTTGTTGTGCCGGATCGGCTCCTTTGGTGAATACCAAATTGAGCATCGCCAGGCACACTTGGGGATTTCCGGGAAATTTTTCCGCCGCTTCCCGCAACACCGTTTCATCCCCCGTCAGGTCCCACATCGCCAACAGACTGACGGCATCCCGGTTCCGGCTGGCCAGCCAGGCCGCGCCGCGCTCTTTCGCCAATTGATTGAAGGCCTCGGTGCCGAAAGTTGGCAGGGCATTGGGGACGGCGGGGGCTGATTTGGTAGTGGCCGCCGGCTGTTGAACCACGGGTTTTGAGGCGGGCCCGGCTCCGGCCGGTCCAGGAGGCCGCGGGTTCCACCACCACGCCAGACCTCCCAGCAAAAGAAGTCCCGAGAAAATCCATGCGATGCTCCGGCGTGTCATGGGGGAGGACTAGCTTTCCACGGGCAGCTTGGCAAGCCGCGGGCCAAACAATCGGAGCGCGGATTTGTAATCCGCCCCGGCAACCTTGGAGCAGCCGGGTAAAAGCACCGCGGCATGACATGTAAAAGTGTCCGACGCGCGATTCAGCCCAAGAAGCAGGTGTCCGGTGAGGCGCATTCCACGGCACCATCCCTTGCTGTGCGTGACAGCGTGGAGTATGGCCCGGTCGTGAAAAATCCTGTCCTGGCTCTCGTGGTCGGCCTGCCCGCCGCCTTTGCGGCGGGGTGGTGGTTGCATCCTTCCGCAGAACATCCGCCGGCGGACTCTTCAGTCTTGTCAGGGACAGGGATGGGAAAGACGGACCCGGCCGGACGCCTGGGAGTCGACACCGGCGCAAAACAGAGCACAGCGCAGGAGACCGTCACCGTAAGGACGTTTCCCAAGGACGGGGCGCTGGCATGGCTGCGGTCGCTGGGGGGGCTTGAGATGATCCAGAATTCTGCCGGCAAAGAGATGTTGCGGGAAATGCTGGAAAAACTCGGTGCCGGCGAGTTGGCTGACTTGGACCGCGCGGTGCTGCAGGAATTGCAGGATCCCCATTTGCCAGGAAAGCAAAAAAAGTTCGCCATCCGGCTGCTGATGCTCGCATGGCCGGAATGGGTGCGCGTGGACCCGGCGGCCACGCTGGCCAGCATGGCATGGGCGGGCCAAGCCGACCGGGATTTTCTCGATTCAGACTCCGTCGTGCAGACTGTCTTCCGCCGTTATTCGGAACAGCACCAGGAGGGGGCACTCGCCGCCATCAGTCTCATGCCGGAAGAACGGAGAAAGGATGCCGGTCACGGCATCATGCTGGCGGCGGCCCGGCGCGATCCGTTTGCCGCGCTGGAATTGATCCCGCGACTCGGGGCGAATGCCTCCGGCGATCCCCGCGCTTTTGTGGACGCCGCCGTGCTGCGCGATCCGATGCGGACCGCGGCGCTCACCGGTCCGATCTCCGGCGATGCTCCCCGGGATAACACTTTCCTGAGAGCCATGGAGCAATGGAGTGAAGCTGATCCCCACGCCGCCGCCGCGTGGATGGATGCGTATCAGGGGCCCGGAAAGATCACAGGCCTGACCGCCGTCCTCACCGCCCGGGCGAAAACGGATGCCGCAGGGGCTGCCACCCGATTCCTCACCTTGGAAGACCCGCAGCGGAGTCCTTATGCCGGACGCCTCGCGATGGTCATTGCGCGTGGCCTGACGACGCAGTCGGATCCCGCAAAGGCGCTTGATTGGGCCGCGAAACTTCCCGTCCATTTTGGGGGAGACGCAACGACCGAAGGCATGAACCTCTGGGCCAGGAAAGATGCCGCCGCTGCCTCCGAGTGGGTCCGTACGCAGCCGCCGGGCGTGATCCGGGACCGCGCGGCGCACGCGCTCGTGGAGGCGATCAAATCCACCGATACGGAGCGCGCCTGGGAGTGGGCGAAGTCCATTGCCGATCCGGTATTTCGCAATTCGGCGCTGCGCTTGGCCGGTGAGACATGGAAACAACAGGACGCAGCCGCGGCGCAGACCGCGGTGGATGCTCTCAGCGCAGACCAGCGGTCTGCCATGGATGAACTGCCGCTGTCCGAATAGGGGTCAGCCGGGGTGAATCCCCGAGGCCTTTCAACTTCTTTGTTATCAGACGTGAAATCAGTCAGAGGTCCCCCGAAGGAAAAACCCGCCGTCAGCAGGAGCCCCGGACGGCGGGATGCGGGTGAGTGAGCGGGCGAAGCCCCACGGAGCGCGGACTTTTAGTCCGCTCCGGAGCATCGGCAGAGCCAGAAATGGGATGGGCAAACGGCCAAGGTTGCCGGGGCGGACTAAAAGTCCGCGCTCCGTTTTCCGCTAACCGAGCCGGTTCAGGGCGCTGAGGACGGCTTTGATGGAGGCCAGTTCGATGTTGGTGTCGACTCCGGCGCCCCAGCGGGCGGTGCCGCCGGGGAGGGTGATTTTCAGATAGGCGATGGCGCTGGCGGCGGTGCCGGCGCTGAGGGCGTGTTGTTTGAAATCGGTGACTTCAAACGGAGGCACCCCGGCATTGATGAGCGACTGCACGAAGGCCGCGATCGGACCATTGCCGGAGCCGGTCAGAGGCACTTCCGCCCCATCTCGCCGGGCCGAGGCGCGGCAGCTGAAGACGCGATCCATCCCATCGGCATGGAAGTGATGCAGCTCCCAGGGGCTGGTGCGGTCCACATATTCCCGCCAGAACATATCCTTCAACTCAGCCCCGCTGACTTCGCGTCCGAGGTGGTCCACCGCGTCATTGGCCAACGGGCCGAACTCGCGCTGCAGGTCTTTGGGCAGGTCGATCCCGAATTCGCTCTCCAGCATCCAGGCGACGCCGCCTTTGCCGCTTTGGCTGTTCACGCGGATCACCTCGCGGTATTCGCGGCCCAGATCGGAGGGATCGATGGTGAGATAGGGCACATCCCAATGGGTGGGGGCTTTGCCGGAGTCGCGCTCGGCGAGACCTTTTTTGATGGCGTCCTGATGGCTGCCGCTGAAAGCGGTGAAGACCAGTTCGCCGGCGTAGGGCTGGCGCGGGGCGACGGTCATGCCGGTGGTCCGGTGGTACATATCGGCGAGGGCGTTGATATTGGAGAAATCCAACCCCGGCGCGATGCCATGCATGTAACAATTCATGGCCACGGTGATGATGTCCAGATTTCCGGTGCGCTCCCCATTGCCGAAGAGCGTGCCTTCCACCCGGTCCGCGCCGGCCAGCAGGCCCAGTTCGGTGGCGGCCACGCCGGTGCCCCGGTCATTGTGGGTGTGCAGCGAGATGATCAGGCTGTCGCGGTTTTTGATATGGCGGCACATCCATTCGATCTGGTCGGCATACACGTTGGGCATGGCGACTTCCACGGTGTCAGGGAGATTGAGGATCATCTTCCGCTGCGGGGTCGGCTGCCAGACGTCCATCACGGCTTCGCTGATTTCCCTGGCGAATTCCAGCTCGGTGGCGCTGAAGCTTTCCGGGGAGTATTGCAGCACCACTTCGGTGCCGGTCGATTCCAGGCGGGAGAGCCGGTCCTTGATCCACTGCGCGCCCTGCCGGGCAATGCCGACGATCTCCTCCCTGGATTTGCCAAAGACCACCCGGCGCTGGGCCGGGGACGTGCTGTTATAGAGATGGATGATAACGCGCCGGGCGCCCAGCAGGCTTTCCACAGTGCGCTCGATCAAATCCTCGCGTGCCTGCACCAGCACTTGGATGGTGACGTCGCCAGGAATGCGTTTTTCCTCAATGAGGCGGCGGTTGAAGGCGAACTCGGTGTTCGAGGCGGCGGGGAAACCGATTTCGATTTCCTTGAATCCGCACTTCACCAGGGCGTCAAACATCTCCAGTTTCTGGGAAACATTCATCGGCACCGCGAGGGCCTGGTTGCCATCCCGCAGGTCCACCGAGCACCAGAGGGGCGCTTTGGTGAGGGTGCGGTCCGGCCAGGTGCGGTCCGGCAAAGGGA
>JAYUWQ010000509.1:0-1648 GCA_043753485.1 bacterium | reverse complement strand
GGACCGCCGTGTCATCGCGGAAGCCTCCCTCATCAATACCAATCCCCTCTTCAACCTCGGCACCGACATCGCCGGAGCCACCGACAAGCTGAATGTCTTCATCCGCTCCGACACTGGTGGGGTGCCGGTGAATCACCTGGCCTCCAACGCCGGGGTCTTCGATGGCTTCTGGCATCATGTTATTTATACTGACTACCGCGGCCAGATGCAGCTCTATGTGGATGGCCTCCCCGACGCCACCGTCACCTATGCCCGTCCCGCTTCCACCTTCAGTAATTTCAGCATCGGAGCCATCGCCCGGGCGGCTCCCAGCCATTGGTTCAATGGCAGCGTCGATGAGGTCAACAGCTGGGAGCGCGCCCTCAGCACGGATGAGGCGGCGGCGCTCTATCTATCCCAGCCCAAACCGGAACCCACCCTCGAGATCATGGGAATGACCGTGACCCCGGAAGGCCTGTTCCAGTTCACCGTCTCCACCTCCTACGGCAATGCCGAGTACCGCCTGCAAACCTCGAACGAACTCAAAACCGGCACCTGGACCGACGAGACCAACGCCGTGATCGGCCCCGTTTCCTTCGGCACCCTCACCATCGACCTTTCCGCCACCGTGGCCGGCCGCCGCTTCTACCGGGTTTACATCCCGTGAAGAAGTCCCGGGGCCGGGAATGATGGCAGCTGAATTGGCAGGTTGAGGGAGTCGGGAACCGGCCTTTAAGTTCCGCATGCTGGCACTCGCTGATCTAATGATGCGTGCGGAACTGGAAGGCGCGCTGAGAATTCTCCTGATCGGGGGGAGAGCTCTGGAGGCGCATGGAATCGTGCGGTTTACCAAGGATGTCGACTTCCTGGTGGCCACCGGGGACATCCCTTCCGTCGCGGCCACTCTGACCCGCGCTGGATACCGGAAGACGGATGAAAACGCCATTTTTTCCAGGTGGAAACACCCCAGCCTGACTGTGGACGATGTCGATGTCATGTATGTGAACCATCAGACCTTCGGAAGGCTGATGGAGGACTCCCTGATCTATCAAATAGGCCATGTGAAACTGCGGGTCCCAAGCATGCCCGGCCTGATTGCGCTGAAATTGCATGCCATGCGCAGCAATCCCGCCCGGATCGATAAGGATGGGCGGGATATTGCCGACCTTTTGAAGCAGAATCCGGGGATCCTGGACAAGCCTGCCTTGGAAACGCTGTTTGCCAAATACGGGTGCAGCCAGTATTATCCCGAGTTCAGCCATCTGGTAAAATGACTCAGCCTTCCTATCTCGATCTCGACCTGCCTGAAGTCACCGAATGGCTTCCGGAGCACGACCCGTTGTCCCCGGAGGAGAACGACGCGTGGATTGAGCGGGAGCAGGCGTTGCGGTATCAGCCAGGGCAGGACCGGGGATGCCCGTTCCCTTCCAGCGAACCCTTCGAGCTGCTTTAACTTTAATCGTAAGAACCAAGCAGCGGAGACAGCCGCTGGCCAATTTCCCGGAGAGCACAAATAATCAGTGCTTTATCTCAAAGATTCGCCTCTCCCTGCGGGTGAAGCCGGTCGAAGATCCAACCCGTTCCTTATCTGTGTCATCCGAGAAATCTGTGGTTCCCCCCTTTCCCTGGGCTCCCCGCCCCCGTGATTTCCCCGGCAACTCCTCTTGCT
>JAYUWQ010000508.1:0-1648 GCA_043753485.1 bacterium | reverse complement strand
AGGGCATACCGGATAAAGATCTCCGTGGCAGCCTCCGCATTGATCTTCCCGTAATCCACCCGGCTGCGTTTCAACTCCAGCCCATGCAGCAACACGCGCTCCAGTGCCAGCACGCGGCCGGTTTTTTCATCCCAGAGCGGTTCGCTGTAGCGGAATTCGCAAAGATGCCCGCCCACGTCCACCACCCACTCCGGCTGGATGCCAGCCACCGTCCTGACAAACAACTGCGAGGTCTCCACGATCTCCGCCGCCATGACAAAGGCCGGCTGCCGGCTCTTTTCCGGCGTGGCGCCCTTGGCCAATTTTTTACTGCGTTCGAACACATGCGATCCTGGAAACACCTGCACCTGACGGTTCCCGGCGCCCTTGTAAACATTCCGTTCCTCCCGCCGCGCCACATGGCCCAGCAAAGCGGAGAGCACCGCGCGGTGCACCGCATCGGCCTGCGGCCCATCGGCGATTTTGAGTTCATGACCATCCGCTCCGCGCACCCCCATGGTGTCGGCCAGCTGGCTGTGGACATCCCGCCACTCGCGCATCCTGACAAACGACAGGAAAGAGGTCCGGCACAGCTTCCGCAAGGCATTGCTGCTCTTCCAGGCATTTGCCGCGGTGGCTGCCTGCCAGATTTTCAGGAGGGACAGGAAATCCGAGGAAGGGTGTGCAAAGGCCTGCTGCGCCTGCCGCGCTGCGTCCTTGGCTTCCTCCGGCCGCTCGCGCGGGTCGGGGATGCTCAGCCCGGCCGCAATCACCAGGATCTCCGGCAGCACTTTCTCCGCGCGTGCCTGGATCAACATCCGGCCCAGCGAGGGATCGAGCGGCAAACGCGCCAGCTCATGACCCAGCGGGGTCATTTCGTGTTCATCGCTCAGCGCCCCCAGTTCGTGCAGCAGTTCATAGCCGGAACGGATCGAGGCCGGCAGGGGTGGATTGAGAAATGGAAAGGTCTCGATCTCCCCGAGACCGAATGCCTTCATGCGCAGGATGACTTCCGCGAGATTCGACCGCTGGATTTCCGGCTGGGTGAAACGCGGGCGCTTTTCATAATCGTCCTGACTGAACAGGCGGACACAGATCCCGTCGCTCAACCGCCCGGCCCGGCCGGCGCGCTGGTTGGCGCTGCTCTGGGAGACGGCTTCGATGGGAAGCCGCTTGGTCCGCGTGCGCGGCGCATACCGGCTCATGCGCGCCAGCCCGGTATCCACCACATAACGGATCCGGGGAATAGTCAGGGAAGTCTCGGCGATGTTGGTGGCCACCAGCACCCGGCGTTTCCGGCCCGGTGAGAAAATCCGCTGCTGTTCCTCTCCGGCCATCCGGCCGTACAAGCCCAACACCTCCACCCCGCTGCCGAGACTGCCTTCCAACAGGTCGCGGGTCTCGCGGATATCGCGCTCGGTGGGCATGAAGACGAGCACATCACCTTCGTTCGATTCCAAAAACACATCCTCGGTGGCCCGGGCCGCCGCTTCGGTGAAATCCCCTTCCCCGCCCTCTTCGATCGGCCAATAACGGATCTCCACCGGATAGGTCCGGCCACTGACTTCAATCACCGGAGCGCCGCCAAAGGCCTCCGAAAAGGTTGCGGTATCGATCGTCGCGGAAGTGATCAGGAGTTTCAATTCCGGCCGCCGCTGCAGCAGGCCCT
>JAYUWQ010000507.1:0-3999 GCA_043753485.1 bacterium | reverse complement strand
CCGCCCAGATTCACCGGCTTGCCCGTGACCACGGCCGGGACCGCATGACCGGCATGGATGGAATAGGTGTCCATCATCCAGGCCATGGTCTGTTCGTTGGTGCCGACATCCGGGGCCGGAATGTCCACCTGCGGGCCGATGAAGGGAATGATTTCCTGGGTGAAACGGCGGGTGAGGCGCTCCAGTTCGTGCTGGGAAAGTTTGGCCGGATCGCAGGCGACACCCCCTTTGGCTCCGCCGTAGGGCAGACCGGCCAAGGCGCATTTCCAGCTCATCCACATGGCCAGCGCGGCCACTTCGCCCAGGGCCACGTCGGGATGATATCGCATCCCGCCTTTGGTAGGGCCGAGGGAAAGATGATGCTGCACCCGGAAGCCGCTGAAGACTTCCACCCGGCCATCGTCCAGGCGGACGGGCACGGCTACGGTCAGGGCGCGCTTGGGGTATTTCAGGCGGTCGCGGTCATTGGGGTCGATTTCGAGGAGATTGGCCACGCGGTCAAACTGGACGCAGGCCATGTCGAAAGTAGGGTGGCGGTAGATGTCCATGTTTGAATCAAGCGTTGCCCGGTCATCCATTTGCCTCGTGACCCAATGAAGCTCCTCCGTTCCCTAAAACAAACGCAAGGCCGCATGCGCCGCGTGCAGGCCGCTGCGTGCGGCGGCTTCCACGGAGGAACCGGTCAGGGCATCGCCTGCGATCAGCAGACCACGAGGCAGGGCCGGCGGGCTGGCGAAGGTCTGGGTCACCGTGCTGAATCCCCACCGGTGCGTGAAGACCGCCACGGGTGGGGCAGACAGTTCCCAGGCGGACCGCACTGCGGGTTCCATCAGGGCGGCCCAGTCCTCCGGGCTGGCTTCGAAATGGGCGTTGCTGAACGCAGCCGTCGCGTGGGCCACGATCACGGTGCGGCCGGGCGGCACCCGGGTGGCTTTGTGGTTCTCGCAAATGCTGCGCTCCAGGCAGGCATGTCCCGGTTCATGCTGCAGGGCGGACCATTCTGCGGAGGGACCTGACAGATCGCCTTCATACGCAAAAAAAGCAGTCAGGGTCCGCCGGTAACGCGGCTCGAGGGCCTCTTCGGAAGGAAACCAGGGTTCCAGCAGACGACGGGTCTGCGGCCACGGGGCGGTGAAAATAACAGCATCATAGACTTCATCGCCCAACCGCCATTGTTTCCCTTCGGCCACGGGAGGATTTTCCACCACATGCTCCATGCGGATTTTCAGTCCTTCCGCCAGCGCCTTGCCGAGGCGGTTGTTGCCCTCCGGCAGATACCACCGGCCGCCCTCCGGTTCCGCAAGGGTTTCGCCGGTGGCGGCATCCTGCATGGGCACGGTCATCGGGAGCAGTCCTTCCGGCAGGAGCCGCAACCAATCCTGGCGCAACCCAGCATCTGTCAGGGAAAACCACGGGGCGCCATGATCCACCACCTGGTCCTCCCATTTCCGGGTGGCCAGCCGCCCGCCGAGGCTCCGGCTCTTTTCGAAAAGGGTCACCCGGGCGCGTTGCAGGCGCAGCGCCCGGCCACAGGCCAGGCCGGCGATCCCGGCTCCAATGATAGCAATGCGGGGTTGGCTCATTTTTTCAATATCAGGATTTCCGGGGCCAGCTGGCTCTTCTCCCGCGGCAGGGCGTCAGAGCCATGGGGACGGTTCAAGCCTTCACCTTTCCCGGCTCTGTGCCGGTCTTTTGGAAGGCCGATAAAAACAAACAGGCCGCTGCGACGCAGATCGCCGCATCCGCCACATTGAAGGCGGGCCACTGCATGAATTGCAAATCCACCGACAGAAAATCGACCACATAGCCACGGAAGAGGCGGTCCACCAGATTTCCGAAAATTCCGGAGATCAGCAGGGCCACCGCCACCCGGCTGAGTTTGGTGGGAAAGGCCCCGGTCTTCCACAGCCACCAGATCAGGGTCAGCGCGCCAAAGGAAACCGCGCCGAAGATGTAATTCGCGCCTTTGGCCCCATTGGCCATACCGAACGCCACGCCGGTATTGTGGACCCGGACGAGATCAAACCAGCCGGGGATCACCGTGATGAATTCGTGTTCAAAGTCGGTCGGCGCTTTGAAACGGGTGACCGTCCACTGTTTGGTGGCCTGATCGAGAATGAACAGTGGGAGGGTCAGAAAGAGGAGAAGGGAACGCATAACAACCCGCCAATCATGACCTTCCCCGCCGGAGGCCGCAACCGGAGTTACCGGTAAACCAGCCACACCACGACAAAAATCGCAACTGCCCCGGCGAGATCCAATGCGATTCCGGCCCGCATCATCCGCGTCAGCGGCACCAGACCCGTGCCATAGGCGAGGGCATTGGGGCCGGTGGAGACCGGGAGCATGAACCCGAAACTGCAGGCCAGGGCCGTCGCCAGGGCCACCGGCACCACGGGCAGATTGCCCGACTGCGCCAGAGCCATCATCAGGGGCACCATCACATTCGCCGATGCGGTATTGGAGGTGGCCTCGCTCAAGGCCAAACTGAGCAGGATGCCCGCCGCGATCAGCGCCCACAGCCCCGGGGTTCCCAGGGAGGCGCTCATCCCCTGACCCAGCGCCTTCGCCAGGCCAGTATTAAAAATCATGGTGCCGAGGGACAGTCCACCTGCGAAAAGGAAGATCGTTCCCCAATCGATCCGCTCTGCTTCCCGCCATGTCAGGGTGAAATGCCACTGCTTCAAATCCACCGGCAGCAGAAAGACCAGCAGCCCACAGAGCAGCCCAATGGTTTCCTCCGGCAAATGACGGCTCAACCACTGTCCGCTGGCCGTCGGCTGCCCGGTCAGCAATTCCCCCGCCCCGGGCCACATCCACAAGGTGATGGCCAGCGCAAACAGAATTCCCGTGTTCCGTTCTCCCGCCCGCAACGGTCCCAAGGCCCGGCGTTGGGTTTGGAGGCTCGACTCCATGGTGGCGCGGTCTTCGAAGACCACGCCCCGCGGCCGGAGCAGCCAGAGCAGAAAGACCATCAGCACCAGCACCAGCGGCACGCCCAGTTTCATCCAGTCCACAAAAGTGATGGACTCCCCCGCCAATTGCCGGAGAAACCCCATGGCGATGATGTTGGGCGGCGTGCCCACGGGAGTGCCCAGTCCGCCCACCGAAGCCGAGAAGGCGATCAGTAAAATCAAATCCGACTTCGCCCGTGGCCGGGCCGCCAGTTGCGGCGTGGTGGTCAGGACCCCGAGCGCGATCGGGATCATCACCGCGGTGGTCGCCACATTGCTCATCCACATGGAAAGCAACGCCGTCATGCCTCCGAGCGCCGTGTATAGCGTCAGGGGCGACCGCAGCACGCCGCGCCGGGTCAGCAACCACAACGCCAGCCGCCGGTCGAGGCCATGTTTCCGCATCGCCTCCGCCAGGATGAAGCTCCCGATGAAGAGAAAAATCGAAGGCGAGGCAAACGGAGCCAGCACGTCCTTGTCCTTGGCCACCCCCAGGGGAATACACAAGGCTGGAGCCAGCAGCGCGGTGGCCGCCATGGGAATCGCTTCCGTCATCCAAAAAACCACCGCCAAGCCCAGCACCGCCGCCAACCGTTGGGCTTCCACGGAGACCCCCGGCACCGGAAAGGCCAGCAACACGAGCATCACCGCCGGCCCGAGCACGAGCCCCACCCGCTGCCGCAACCAATCAAACGACGATTCCTCCAGGGGAACAGGAGGGCCGGAATTTTCAGAATCAGTCATCGTCAGGAAAAGCGCGCATCCTGCCTCTCCCCCGCCTGTACTGCCAGACAATTGTGAACTCCACGGTCCTACGAAAAGACGTAGGCTCCACCAGCCCGTCTTTGCGTATGGGGCAAAGTGGGGATAAGGTGCGTCCTTCCATCCGCATGACTGCCTCCAAACCCGAAACTGCTCCGCTCACCGTCTGGCTGGTGGAAGATTATGCTCCATTCCGCAATACGGTGTCCCGCCTGCTCAATGGGACGGACGGCATGGCCTGCACCCATATTTTCGCCACGGCGGAAGATGCCCTGCGGTCGCT
>JAYUWQ010000506.1:0-4004 GCA_043753485.1 bacterium | reverse complement strand
CGCGGGTGTAGTCGGCGACTTCTGCCGTCCTATCGCCCTGCTGAGCGTGCGTAAATCCCCGGTTGAAGAACGCCTTGGCCACTTGCTCGGGCGGGGCGCCGGGCAGCTCGATGACGCGGGTGTAGTCGGCGACTTCTGCCGCCCTATCGCCCTGCTGAGCGTGCGTCAATCCCCGGTTGAAGAGCGCCTTGGCCACTTGCTCGGGCGGTGCGCCGGGGAGGTTGATGACGCGGGTAAGGTCAGTGATGGCTATCGCGCTGTCGCCATTTTTCCAATGCATGAAGGCACTGGCCCGCAAGAGCAGGGCTTGAGCAGACGGGATTGGGCGCTCGTTCAAAGCTTCCTGAATGGTCTTTTGCGCACCTGGATAGTCGCCCTCATTCCAACAGCATGAAGCATGAACGAGGGCTTCCTGGAAATCAGGTAGTGTTTGTTCGACATCTGCTGCACGAAGTCCGAGGCAACTGCCCTTCCCCGCCTCTTCCCATAAGAGCTTGGTTCTCAAACTCCCCTCCCGGAGATTGCGTTCCAAGGCGTGCTCAAGATATGGTCTTGAGATGGATTCCGGCATGGCGAGGCCAAGCCGCCGCCTCAGCTCTCCATCGTCATACCAGACCCGCAGGAAGTCCACGAGGAGGCGGAGGGGTTGGTTATTTTGGTTATCCTTTACCTCCACGCAGATGCGCATGAGAGGCTCGCTGATCTCATAGAGGGATTCACGGCCCCGTTGGCTGGACTCGACGTAGCCTTTTTCCCGCAGGTCCTGGAGCTGGCTGGAGATGGTTTGGGGCGTGGAGAACAGGCGGCGGGCTATCTCCTTCACGGGGACGGTGCCCTCACTGGTGCAGAGCAGCTCCACGATTTTCCGCTGCAGGGGCGGCAGCCAGCGCACCCGCTCCTGATAGTAAGGGGTCAGTTCATCCACCATCTTCATGAAAGGACCTACCAGCGCGTCCATCGTCTCCCGGGTGATGAACTGGGAGAGGACGATGTAGATCCGATGATTTCCTCCGGAAAGATGGTGCAGGGCCCTCACCCTGGAACGACCCCGGCTGGTGTCTAGAAACGCGATGACCTCCGTCTTGCCCTGATGCCGGGCGATGTTTTGCAGGAGGTCGGTGGCCTGCTCGACGGTGAGCGTCTTGAGGTGCTCCGTCTGGAAAAAGCCAAAGAACGGGCTGGTGCGATCCGTGAGATCTTCCACCAGCCGCTGAGCGGTGCCGACGATGGCGATTTGGGGATGTTCCTGGATGAAGGAGCGGAGTTGTTTCTGGCCTTGCCCACCCATGGACTCGAACAAGGCATCAAGATTTTCGGTGACGATCACCAGCGTCTTCGATCCAAGGGTGCTCAGGAGAAGCCTGGCAATGAAATCGGCTGCTGCCGCCGGTTTGAGTTCGTAGGCCCCGTTCAGAGCATCGGCCCTGAACTCAGCTGGGTAACGTTTTTCGAGGGCGGAATGGATTTTGACCAGCAGTTCCAGCAGAGAGGTGCAGGTCTCGTCTTCATTCAGCCAGGCGAGGCGCAGCGCAGCCGCAGCTTCTGCATCGGCGCTGATGCGGCTTACGATGAGGGTGACGAGGTGCGTCTTCCCACAGCCGCGCGGACCCACAAATAGGAGGTGATGCTTGTGGTCGGTGAGGGCACTCTCCCTCACGCGCTCCACCGCATCCTGGAGCAGCGCATGACGCTGGACGAAGATGGCCTCAAGGTCTTCCGGGGCGGTGCGGCTGGGTGTGAAGACCCAAATGCTGCGGGTGGCTTCGCGTGGGTCAGGATCGGAAAGGGGTGAGTTCATAGGCCGCGATTGATGGTCCACCAGCGGCGGATGAGGGGAAAACGGAAGCCAAACGAGCCATCGACGTGACGTTCGAGGTAATGATCCCGCTCCATCAGGGAAAGCAGACGGAGGAGCCGTTCGCGGTCATCGAAGGCGCTGGAGGCTTTCAGCATGGCCAGCAGATCGTCGATGGAGGCGGTCTCCCTGGCGGCAGCCAGCTCATCAAGGATGGCGATGACGGCTTTGCCATCCGGGCCGTAAGACGTGGGGATGCGCTCCCGGAAGTGGAGGAGTTCCCAAGGATCGTTGGAGTCGATCAACTGTGCGGAAACGACCTCGGCGATACTCTTTGGGTCGGCAGACAATCCCTTCACCTTCAACGCCCGGACGATGTGGTGAATGTAAAACGGAAAGCGGTCTGCCTCCTTGGCAACCGCTGTGGCCGCCGCGGACTTATCCTCCGAGACCAGCGCCTCCCCATTGATCAGTTGGAGGGCAAGTTCCCTGGCATCCTCCAGGTCAAGGGGCGTCACTTCAATCTTGGCCATGTCATTCACCGGGGAGTTCGCGTAGTTTTTATCCTTCAGCGAGGTCAGCACGTGATGCAGCCCGATGGAGCCGGTGATGATCATCCGCAATCCAGCATGCGTCTGCCGGAGGGCACGCAGCATATCAAGGACCTCCATCGCGGTTTGCTCCCCTTCGCGGTCGCGAATGTTGGCGAGCATAAAAGGCACCTCGTCCCACAGAAAAAGCAGCCGGCTGCCGTTCGTGTCGTTTTCGTGAACTAGATCCTCAATGGATCGCGTCAGGAGGTCCTTCCATGCCGTCTCCTTTTTTTCTGGAAGCGTTATCAGTCCACCGATTTCGATCCCGCCCAGTGCGGAGAGCCATTCCTTTGCGCGACGTGCGCCCTTTCCTTTGCCGCTCAGGAACTGATGCACCTCCTTGTAAACGGCCATGGCAAACTCGGCGGCCGTATGGCATTTTTCCAGGTCCTGAAAGACGGGAACCCATCCCGGCCGGGGTTCAGCCTTCAATTTCCTGATGATCGTGGTTTTTCCAATGCGGCGCTCTGCGGTGATGACAATGCTTTGCTGTTCGAGGGTATCCCAAATGAGTTGGATCACCTGCGTTCGTCCAATGAGAGATGTGAGATCAATTTGACCCCCTGGGTTTGCTTTCATAAGAAAGACATACGTCTCGAAAAGCGCACGTCAAATTGAACGTATGTTTATTATTGGATCGTTTGGTCCGGAAATATCAGGGGCTCCACGCTAAATTTTGAAAAGACCGGAATTGGTCCACTTTGAAAGGCACGCTAAAATTACTATTACCCCGGGTTGGGTTGCCGAAGCAGTTTGGCAGATTATTTCTTTTTCTGAGCTTGGCTGAACCAGTCGTTCCCGCCGAAGGGGTTGCCGAGGCCGGTGCCGATGGCGCTGCCGGTTTGGGGGCGGCCTCCTCCGCCGTCGCGGCGTTGGCCTCCACCTTGGTTGTTGCCGCCGCCGGGGGCTCCGCCCTGGCCGGGGGGCTTGCCGGATTTCTTTTCGAAGTCGGGCTTGGCTTTCATGCTGAGGGCGATGCGGTTCCGGGGCAGGTCGACTTCCATGACGGTGACCTGGACGGGCTGGCCGACTTTGACGACTTCGCTGGCGTCCTTGATGAAATGGTCGGCGAGCTGGCTGACGTGAACGAGGCCGTCCTGGTGGACGCCGATATCGACGAAGGCGCCGAAGGCGGCGACGTTGGTGACGATGCCGGGGAGTTTCATGCCGACCTGGAGGTCGGTGGGTTTTTCCACGCCTTCGGCGAAGGCGAAGGCTTCGAATTTCTGGCGGGGGTCGCGGCCGGGTTTGGCGAGTTCGGCGATGATGTCGGTGAGGGTGGGGAGGCCGACTTCGGGAGTGACGTAGTTGGCCAGTTTGATGGCGGCGCGTTTCTTTTCGTCCTTGATGAGTTCGGCGACAGTGCAGCCGGCATCGGCGGCCATTTTTTCCACCAGGGGATAGCGCTCAGGGTGGACGGCACTGGAATCGAGCGGATGGGCGGCGCCCCGGATGCGGAGGAAACCGGCGGCCTGCTCAAAAGCTTTGTCGCCGAGGCGGGGGACTTTTTTGAGTTCGGCCCGTGACTGGAAGGGGCCGTTGGCGTGACGAAAACTAACGATGTTTTCGGCGATGCCGCTGTTGAGGCCGGAGACATAGCTGAGGAGCTGTTTGGA
>JAYUWQ010000505.1:0-4018 GCA_043753485.1 bacterium | reverse complement strand
AGCGCGGGTGGTGGTCGCGGCCATACTTGTCAGGGCTGAGGCCGCCCTGGCTGTAGATGGTGCGGCCGAATTCGCCGCCCCAGATCACGAGGGTGTCGTCATAAAGACCGCGCTGTTTCAGGTCCTGAATGAGCCCCCAGCAAGGCTGATCCACGTCCATGCACTGATACGTCATGCGGCCCGGGAGGTTGGAGTGGTGGTCCCAGTTATTGTGATAGATCTGGACGAAGCGGACTCCGCGCTCGGCCATGCGGCGGGCCAGCAGGGCCGACCGGGCAAAGCTGCCCGGTTTGTCCACATCCGGGCCGTAAAGCTCCTTGGTGGCGGCGGGTTCGCTGGCCAGATCGGTCAGTTCCGGCACACTGCTCTGCATGCGGAAGGCCATTTCATACTGCTGGATCCGGGTGTGGGTCTCAGGGTCGCCGACCTGTTGGTAATTGATCTCGTTGAGGGCTTTCAGGCCATCCAGCGTATTGCGCCGGGCTGCGGCGGAAACGCCGGGGGGGTTGTTGATGTAGAGAATGGGATCAGCCCCGCTGCGGAATCCGACGCCGGCGTGTTCGCCCGGCAGATACCCACTGCCCCAGAGACGGGCGGAGATGGCTTGGATCTGCTCGGTGTTGGTGGGCTTGGCGACAAGCACCACAAAGGTGGGGAGGTCGCTGTTGGCGGAGCCCAGCCCGTAGGAAACCCATGAACCAAGACAGGGGCGGCCACTGATCTGGGTACCCGTCTGCATCAGGGTGATGCCGGGTTCGTGATTGATGGCCTCGGTGTGCATCGAGCGGATGAAACACATGTCATCCACCATGAGGGACGTGTAAGGGAGCATCTCGCTGACCCACATGCCGGACTGGCCGTATTGTTTGAAGGAATACTTGCTGGGAGCGATGGGGAAGCGGGCCTGGCCGCTGGTCATGCCCGTGAGACGCTGGCCCATGCGGATACTGTCAGGAAGGTCCTTGTCGTAGAACTCCTTCATCTTCGGCTTGTAGTCGTAGAGGTCCATCTGGGACGGACCTCCCACCATGTGCAGGTAGATGACGCGCTTGGCTTTGGGCGCAAAATGGTTCACCGCACGCATCGCCGCCGCCGGGTCCGAGGCATCCGCATCCGTAATCCCCGCT
The DNA here is from genome assembly GCA_043753485.1 of bacterium. GTDB lineage: Bacteria > Verrucomicrobiota > Verrucomicrobiia > Verrucomicrobiales > V1-33 > CAIZWU01. Next base: position 2,891 of record JAYUWQ010000505.1, on the reverse strand, counting down.
CGTTGCATGAGGGTGGTGAGGGCAGCAAAACCGAGCGCATTTTTGCCTTGGGCGAAGAATTGGCGGCGGGTTTCGTAGCGGGTGTATTCGGAAAGCAGAGTCATGGGCAACAGTTGGCAACAATGATCCTATACGTCCGGGAGGCGCTTTTTCTACCAGTCAATCAGCGGAGCGGGGCTCCCGGACGGAGGCGGGGGTCACTGGGTAGCGGCATAGACCCGGTAGAACCGGCGGGGCTCACCCGGGGTGGGAGTGAAGCTCCAGGAACCGGTACCTGTCAAGGTCTGCACCGTCACCCAACCCGTCAGCGGAGTACAGGATTGCACCCGGTAGATGACCCCGGGCACACTGGGCCAGGTCAGGGTCATGTTCCCGCCCGGATTCGCGGTGAGGTTCGCCGCCGGCAGGCTGCCCGGGCTGTTGGGATTGGTGCCAAAGAGGGCTTCCACCGCATCGATAGCGCCATCCCCATCCGTATCCAGGCCGCCATCACTGCCAGGAGTGCCGCCGTTGGCCACGCTGGCGCGCCAGTTGGCAGGCAGGTTGTAGTCCCCATTCACATCGATCACTTCCATGGAGGGGCCCGTGCCGCGGGACGCCTGCGGCCATGGGATATCCACCCGATAGTTGAAGTCGTGAATGGAATTGGCCGTGGGGTCCAGCAGAACGATGCCCTCACCTGTGTTGCTGAGACTGCCCCGGGTCCATGGCAGGGCGAGGCGTGGGGTCAGGCCGTATAGACTGCGGAAGAGGGTGACATTATCGGTGAGGCTGATAAACTCCCCGGGCGCGAGGCTTTCGGTGCCGAAGGTGTAAGCCAACTCCGGCGTGCCTGCCATGGAAAAGGGATTGCCGATCCCGAAACTCACGCCACTGAGGTCGATGGCCTGGGTGCCGGTGTTCCGCAGTTCGATGAACTCCACGCCACCAGGGGCCGGGAAATAATGGAGCTCGGTGATCCGGAGGTTGTTCAGCAGACTGTTGGTAGCCGTGGGATCGGAAATCAGCAGATAGTCGAAGCCGATCCGCACCGTGGTGGCCTGGGAAGTGGCCACATACAGGCCCCCATCCAGAGCTACCGAACCCTCAGGCAGCGCCTGGGTGAAAAGCGTCGTCCACACCGTGCCATTCCGCCGTTGGAACAGCAGGGAAACTCCGTTGCGCACGATCCGGAGAGCGGCCCCGCTGCCCGTGACGGCCGTGGTGGACAGGGTCGTGTAGTTTGAGGGAAGCGCCGCCCGCTGAACCAGCAGATTGACCCCGGCGTCGAGGCCAAAGGCATAGCGCACAATGGTGCCGCCCTCATTCACCTGCACCAGCAGGCCGGCCCGCCAGTTGCCGAATTCACGCGTGTCAGGACGGAAGTCGCTTTGCAGCATGAAATCCGTCGAATCGGGCAGATCACGCATCACCTGCGGGTGGGTGAACGCCGGGGCCTCCAGCGGTTTGGCCGAGTCGTCGAGCACCTGGATGAGCAGCCGGCCGGTCAGATCTTCGACCGAATACCAAGTGGAAGGCGAGAAGTTGTCCCGCTCCTCCAGATTGGTCAGGTTGAACTCCGGACCGAGGGGATTTCCTCCTGTGAAGGAGGCGAAGCCCGAGGTGTTGAAGACGCTGAACTCACGCGTCACGGTGGTGATCTGCGATGCCGCATCCACCACCTGAAGCGTCAGGATATAACTGCCGGGAACCGTAAAGCGGGCGGTGGCTTTGCCAAACTCCGGCTGCGTCAGGAAGGAGCCCGTTGCAGGACTGACGCTCCAGAGATAACTCAGCGCAAGCCCTTCGGGATCAAAGCTGCCGGTGGCATCCAGCAGCAGGGTCTCGCCCAGCGCCACATTGCCGGAGCCCGGGTTGGTCACCAGCGAAGCCAGCGGCGGGGCATTGCCCGTCAGGGTGACCGTGAAGGAAAGGGTCCCTCCCACCGTGCCGTCCCCGTTGATGCTGCGCACGCTCAGCGTGTTCAGTCCGGAGGTCAGCGCCACATTCATCAGGGTCCACAATCCATTGTTGGCCGCAGTCGGCACCCAGGCAAAGACCGCTTCCGGGTGACCCGGGATATCCACATAGGCCACCTTGGTGGAAGCCGCCCCGGCGATGGTGAACAGCGGAGTGGTCACCGTTTGTCCCTGCGCGGTCGAGATGCTGAAGGGACGGTTGTAATTGGTAGTGGCGATGAAGTTGAGGGCCGGCGTCCGGCGGTTGTTGAACCAGGTGGGGTAGCTGAAGCCGTTGGTCTTGAAGGGCGCCAATCCGTTGGTGTTGGACGACTGGTAATTCATGGCGGCCAGCCAGGCGTTCATCCGGGGGGAAGCGGTGTTGGCATAACGGTCGATCAGTTGCGCCAGATGGTAGTTCATCTTCTGTCTGAACCACGGCCGGGCAGACAGGTTGGTCCAGCCGATTCCTCCAGCGCTTCCGAGAAACGCTTCAGAGGAATTTTGAAAAGCCAGATCACTGTCCCAGTGGTGAAATTCGAAACGGCCATCGTTGGGACGACGGTAGAAATAGCTATTTTTTCCGCGGTTTATGGTGAAATTATCCCAATCTCCGACATACCCCCGCACCGCCGCATAGAGGGCGGCCCGGTCGGAATCCAGCACCCGGTCCATGCGCTCCCGGTAGGAAACCTCCTGGGCGGCGGTCACGGCGGCATTGCCATTGACGGCGGTTTTGATCATCGAGGACAACGCCGCATAATCATACCGCTCTTCCGGGAAACGGATGGGCCAGTTGCCATGGAAAAAGATGGGACTTTCGTCGCTTGGCGTGGCGGGGGTGGAGTTATTCCAGTCCCGTAGTTCCCACCGCCCGGTCACGCTGCCGGCATCCAACCGGTCATCCATATTGTTGGTATCATACATGAACCAGGAATCATCGATTTCAAAGAG
>JAYUWQ010000504.1:0-10727 GCA_043753485.1 bacterium | reverse complement strand
AAGGTATCGCGCCACTTCCATGGAAAAGTCGGCGGTGACGGCTTCGCCGCCACTTCCATGGCCGCCCACCGCTTCAACCCCTCCGCCACCGCATAACTGGTCTCTGTCGCTCCGGAGACGCCCTCGATGCCCTGCTTGGAATAATCCATCGCCGCCAGTTGTGCGAGGGTCCGCCCGGCAAAACCGGCCAGATAAAACCGATCATCCCGCACCTGATCCGTGTAATCCGCCGTGTCGTAGCTTTTGCGCAGGCGCATCTCCCGCACCGTCACCCCGTCCGGCTCCAGCGCGATGAGAGACTCGGTCGGGCCCGCATGGCCCCTCACCTGATCGGAGGCGGGCGAAGTGCGGAGCACCAGACCCAGCAGTTTTCCTGACGCATCGCTGGCTTTCCGCCCATCCCAGGACACCGCGGCGGGAAACAAGCACCGCACTTCCTCCATGCTGACCGGTTCCGGAAAACGGAGCGAGACGGAATTGGCTTCCAGCCGCCGGGCCACCGCTTCCACCATCGCCAGACTGGTCAGGGTGGAGCCGCTCACCGCTTCCACCCGCGGCATCGGCTGGGTGGCCGGCTGCCATCCAGTCAAGGCCGTGGCAAAGCGGGAATCCTGCTCCACCAACGCGGTGTGGTCAGGGGTATCGCCGCTGCTCAGGATCGAAACCCCGCGGACCGTGCCATCCAGCTCTTCCGCAATCAGCAAATCGCTGGGGCCGGCATAACCAATGATTCCGTCCGTGGACGGCGCCGTCCGCAGCACCTGGCCCAGCACTTCGCCATCCCCCGCCAGCACCGGCCAGGCCTGCCGCGGGGAGATCACCGGCCCGAGGGAACCCACCTCCGGAAACCAACGGCGCACCGTCTCCAGCGTAGGAGGGGTGGCAGGACCCGTTCCCCCCGGCAGAAGTTGCCCCTGCAGCATCCACACGACTGCCCCCAGCAAGGACAGGCGATAAAGCTGGAGCAGCCTGGGTTTGGTCAATACCATGCCTGAGGTGGGAAAAAACGGGTTCCGGTCCGTCTGGATTTGGACCAAATCCCCCTATCCCCAGCCCCGGGGAATTCAACGGGAGCCTGCCCGGGCCGATCACTTTCCCGGGGCCCACCTTCGCCTTTGCGGCCCGCGGACAGGCTTTTTATAATAGCATTCAACCCCATGTCCTTCGCCATCTTCGACCTCGATCAGACGCTGCTGCCCTATGATACCCAGGTTCTGTTCTGCAATTTTGTCCTGAAACAGCGTCCGCTGCGCCGGGCCTACCTCGCCCTGTTCGGGCCCGCCGCCGTGCTCAAAGCGGCCCATCTGCTCAGCACCCGCACCCTGAAGCGCGTCTTCCTGTCCTACCTGCGCGGCCTCTCCCAGCCGGAACTGGAAAAGCTCGTTTCCGCCTTTGTCGAACAGGAAGTCCTGCCCGCCCTCTATCCGGAACTCCTGGCCGAAGTGGAACGCCAACGCGCTGCCGGCCGGACCCTCATTCTGAACTCCGCGAGCCCCTCCTTCTACGTCGGGGCCATCGGCAGCCGGCTCGGTTTCCATCATTCCATCGGCACCGCCGTCCGCCTCACCGATCCCATGCCGTTCTTCCCGGAGATCGACGGGCCGAATAACAAATACGAGGCCAAGCTCCTGGCCATGCGCCACCTCATGCCCACGGAACTGTCCCTGCCCCTCCCCGGTGCCTGGGCCTACTCCGACAGCAAGGCCGACCTTCCCCTGCTCCGGTTTGTGGAAAACCCCGTCACCATCCATCCTGACCCCTTCCTCGCCAATATTGCCGGACACGAACATTGGCCGATCCTCACGCCCCCGCGTCCCCACCCCACCCGGTTCGCGTTCCTGAAAGACTGCACCCTCCAGGCCCTCGGGCTCTTCCGCCGCCCCTGAGCCAGCCCCTTCCCTTCAAAACCGACCTTCAACCTCATGTCCCCTTTCCTCGATTCCTCCCTGCATATCCGCTGGTCCACCCTGACCCCGGACGCCATCGTTCCTGACATCACCGCCGCTCTTGCCGACGCCGAGGCCCGGGTGGATGCGGTCTGCCGCACCGACCGCGGCCGCATGACTTTTGAAAACACTTTCCTCGCCTTCGAATCCAGCACCGCCGGCCTCAGCGAAGCCTGGGGCAAAGTCGGCCACCTCGATGCGGTCTGCAATTCCCCGGCCCTGCGCGAAGCCTACAATGATATGCTGCCGAAGGTCACCGCCTTCTACACCAAGCTCATGATGAACGAGGCGCTCTGGGACCTGCTCAAAACCTACGCCGACACCCCGGAAGCCAAAGCCCTGACCGGCGTCCAGAAACGCTACCTCGAGGAAACCCTCGCCGATTTCCGCGCGAGCGGAGCCGACCTCCCGCCTGACAAAAAACAACGCCTGGAGGAAATCGAAGCCGAACTGGCCACCGTGACCCAGAAGTATTCGGAAAACGTCCTCGATTCCACCAATGGCTGGGAACTCATCCTCACCGATGAAGCACAACTGGCCGGCCTGCCGGACAGTGCGAAATCCGCCGCCCTCGCCGAAGCCAAAACCAAAGGCCACGGCACTCCGGAAGCCCCCGCCTGGCGCCTGACCCTGAAGGCCCCCTGCATGATTCCCGTGATGGAGCACGTCGATGACGAAGGCATCCGCCGCCAGATGTGGGTAGGCAGCTCCGGCATCGGCCGCCGCGGGGAATGGGACAACACGGGACTCATCCGCACCATCCTGAGCCTCCGTCAGGAAAAAGCCCAACTGCTCGGCAAAGCCAATTTCGCGGACCTCGTGCTCGAACGCCGCATGGCCCGCAATGGCGCGCGCGCCCTTGAATTCACCGAGGACATGCACCGCCGCATCGCCGGTGCCTTCAGCCGCCAGACCCGCGAGCTGCAGGAATACAAAGCCGAAGCCGTCAGCCAGCCCACCGGCCCGCTCGAGCCCTGGGAAACTGCCTACTGGTCGGAAAAGCGCCGCAAAGCCCTCTACGATTTCGACGAGGAGGAACTCCGCCCCTACTTCCCGATCGATGGCGTCCTCGGCGGCATGTTCAACATCGCCGAGCAGCTTTTCGGCATCCAAATCAAAGAGCGTCCCACCGTCTTCCCCAACCCCGCCGCTCCGGCTCCGGAGACCGGGCCTGACACCATTGAGGTCTGGCACCCCGAGGTAAAATTCTACGAGATCCACAATGACCGCGGCACCCATCTGGGCTCCTTTTATGCTGACTGGCACCCCCGCGATTCCAAGCGCGGCGGGGCGTGGATGAATTATCTCAAAACCGGCTCCCCGCCCTCCGGCGAGCGCGACCGCGAACCCCACCTCGGCCTGATCTGCGGTAACATGAGCCCCTCCGTGGACGGCAAACCCGCCCTCCTTTCCCATGGCGAAGTCGAGACTGTCTTCCACGAATTCGGCCACCTGCTCCATCACCTCCTCGGCAATGTCGAAATCAAATCCCTCAACGGCGTCAACGTCGCCTGGGATTTCGTCGAGCTTCCCTCACAAATCATGGAAAACTTCTGTTGGGACCGCGAAAGCCTCGACTGCTTCGCCAAACACCACGAAACCAGCGAACCGATTCCTGGCCGGCTCCTCAAGAAGATGATGGCCGCTAAAAACTACCTGTCGGCGGTCACCACCATGCGGCAGCTCGCCTTCGGCAAAATGGACCTCGACCTGCACCGCATGCCGGTGCTCGCGGAGGACGCCGACCTCGATGAAGTCACTGACGAACTGCTCAAAGGTTATGTGATGCCCCTCCGCACCAAGTCCCCCAGCATGGCCCGCCGCTTCACCCACCTCTTCTCCAGCCCGGTCGGTTATGCCGCCGGCTACTACAGCTACAAGTGGGCGGAAGTCCTCGATGCCGACTGCTTCAGCCGCTTCCAAAAAGAAGGCATCCTCAATCCAAAAACCGGCCACGCCTTCCGCGACTGCATCCTCAGCAAAGGCAACAGCGAGCCCCCGGAAAAACTCTTCAAGGACTTCATGGGCCGCGATCCCGAGTTAACACCGCTCCTGGAACGCAACGGTCTGGTTTGAAATAGTGGCATAAGTGTGCTGCAGACCACCCGGATACGAAGCAACGGTGTCTTCCTGTGATTCGATCTCAATTCACCATGGATCTGCGTGACTTTCAGAACCTGCCGCTCCGTGGCGGATTTCTGCTTCTGAATGTCAACATCAGCACAGAACCGATGGTCGATGCCATGGGTCGGGCCGCCTTGGCGAGAACCACTATTATTGGCTCTACCCTCCAAATAGATATTTGCGGCTCCCTTCCGGATAGCCACGCGATTTCCGTATCACTCTACCATGAAATCCTCGAAGGAGCCGCGGTGGCAGCCCTTCTACCCCCGGGTGCGGTTTGCGAAATGAACGAGGGTGATTTTGAAAAGGCCGCCATCGACTCCCACCGCCGCTTTGGCAAAGCAACGCCCATTACCGTCAATCAAATGCTGGAATCCTTCGGTTTTTAGTGTCATTATCATCTCATGCAGAACAATCTCCGCATTCAACTACTGACTCTCCCTGGGGGAGAGCGTCTGCTTCGGGTGGAACACGAGCCTTCCGGACTTAGTTTGGAGAGGAAGTTGCATCCCGCAAAAGCCCTCGTCGCTCAAAAGGCCAGACTTTTGCAGCTTTTTGAAGCGATGCTGAAGAGTGAACTGGCCACCGCTTAATCCCTTTCCTCCATCCGTCGCAAGCCGCCCCGGAGAAAAAAGCTAATGCCGGATCAGTTTTGACAGAACTGTGACACTTCAGCATCATGCCGGAGGCTATTGTTCCTGCATGAAGATCAAACTGCTTCTCCTTCCCGTCGTCCTTCAGGCAGTATTTCTGCTGTCCGGCCTTCCGGGCCAGGCCTTGGCCCAGGAAACTCCTCCTGCCGCCCGGCCGGATACCGCGCAACTGCTCCGCGAAGCCCTCTTCGAGGAACAAGGAGTCCGCGATCTCGAAAAAGCCGCCGCTGGTTATGAACAGGTCATCGCCGCCTACGATGCCGAGCGTGCCTTTGCCGCCACCGCGCTCTACCGTCTGGCGGAAGTCCGCCGCGCCCAGAACAAAAAGGACGAAGCCGCCAGCCTCTACCTGCGCCTCCTCGCGGAATTCCCCTCCCACGATCCCCTCGCCCGCCTCAGCCGGGAAAACCTCGCCGCCTTGGGCGTGAAGGCTTTGCCCGGCGCGGCCCCATCCCTAACGGATGATCAGGATATCAGAATCGCCGAGTTGAAGCGGATGTTGCAGGACAGCCCGGACCTGGTGAAAGGCCCGAAGCACAATCAGCCTCTCTGGATCGCAGTGGAGAAAGGGCAGACTAAAGTCGTGAATTTTCTGCTGGAGGCAGGGGCGAAGGCTGAAGATGGCATCCTCGAGGTCGCGGCGCGCGATGGGCACCTAAGTATCTGCGAGGCCCTGATCGCCCACGGTGCGGATGTGAACAACAGTGGCGCGCTGCTGCGGGCCGTGAAAGAAGACCGCATGGAAGTGGCGCGTTTGTGCCTGGAAAAGGGTGCCGACCTGAAAATGTGGCCCGTCCTGGAGCACGCCGTGGACCGGGGCCGGACAGAGATGGTGCGTTTGCTTCTGGAGAAAGGGGCGGATCCCAATTACCGCGCGGACCGGGAGGGCAAGACGGATGGGGCGCTCTTCAGCGCCGTCGTTTCTGGAAACAAGGAAATCCTCGACCTTCTGATTCAGGCCAAAGCGGACCCGAATCTGCCCCCGCCCGCCAGGTCGCCACTTTATTATGCGGTGAAAAATGGGAATGTGCCGGTGGCAAAACGGCTCTTGGCCATTGGCGCGGATGTCCGGGTCCGCTGCATTGATTCCTTGGTTCCGAGACTCGGAGGGATTAACCAGGGCGGGATAGCGGCGCAGCAAGTCATTGATTCAGAGCGGGACCAAAAGGAATACACTTCCACCGCCGCACCGGTTGGCTGGCCCCTGCTTCACGCCGCCGTCCTGTCGGATCGCTTGGAAATGCTGGATCTCCTCCTGCCTTTGATCAAGAACCTTGAGGACCCCGGACATTCTGGAAAACAAACGGCGCTTGCTCTGGCCGTCGGTGCCAAGCAGGTCGAAATGGGAGAGCATCTCCTGAAGGCGGGAGCCAGCGCAAAAGTGAACGGCAGCGACGGCCTGCCGCTGCTGTTCGTAGCGGCCGACAACATGGATGAGCGCCTTGTAAAGCTGCTGTTGGCCGCAGGAGCGGATGCCTCCTACCTCGCACCTGATGGACGGACTGTATTGGCCTCCTTGGTAAGAAGCGGGGAAAAAGCGCTCCCGCTGATCCGCCTCCTCATAGCCGCCGGAGCCGATCTGGAGAAGGAATGGGCGACAGGACCTACGGCGGTGCAACTTGCCAGAGAGTTTCGGTATCCCAAATTGGCTTTACCCGATCAGGTGACATTAAGTCTTCCCGAAAGCGGCGCCTTCCTGCCCGTGATGCGCAAAGCCAGCGGCAGCAAGGAAATCCCTCCCAGCCTGACGGATCTGATACTGGAGGCCAATATCAGTTGGCTGGATATTTACCCACCGGAATGGACCAAAGCCCATCTCTATCGCCGCAACGCGGAGGGCCAGCTTGAGCAGCAAATCATTAGCGATTGGTCCGAAGGGAATCCGCCCATCCTTCAGTGGGGTGATATCGTGGAATTCGTGTCCGCCAACTGGGAAACGCCCGCCCCGCCCAGCAACTTGGAGTATAAGCAGAACCTGCCTACTGAAATTCAAAGCCGGCTCCGCGCATCGCTGGTCCGTCAGGTGACCGTGAATCTGGACGGCAAAAGCTATCCGATAACCCTGCGGGGAGCGCTTAAGGTCTACAATCCTCTCAAACCGGAAGCCCCTTTAACGGATGCCGTGACTCTGATGAAGATGATGGGGGGCGACGACCTGCGTTGGTATCATGCCAGCATCCGGGTGAAGCGCCTGCCGGAGCAAGGCGGCGGGGAAATCAGCTCCAAAATCACAGGAGGGTCCATGATCCCTCTGCAGGAAGGTGACATCCTGGAACTGACCGGTGATCCGGTGACCTGGCAACGAAATGGCAGTGGCATCTCCGTAGTGGGTCCGCCGAACATGGGTATTTCCAACTCTTCGACGGATATCGTGCTGCTTTCCCCGGACCTGCCTTTCTCCAAGGTGGTTAAAAATTCCCCCTTTAGCGCGCCTACCCTGATTCAGTTTCTGGCCGCTGCCTATCCTCCGCTCAGCTCCGGCTCTTTGGCCAAGCCGGCAACGGGAGGGCGGATCGGAAGCCTTTCGGAGCTGACCGCAAATAACGCAGTGCAAAGCCTGACGGATCAGTATTTGCAATCGCTGCTGCCCCATCCGGATTGGTCGCAAACCAAAATCCGCCGCGTCAGCGATAACAAGGAGGTGTTGGAAATCTCTGTCAATCTGGCAGACGCCATCGCCGCCTTCACCGATGCGACCACCGCGGAAGAGGCCCGGAAGGCCGACCTTGAACTGCTGCCCGGCGACACCGTTCTGCTGCCGATTCGTCAGGACCAGAAGGACCAGCCCTGGACCGGTTGGGATGCCGCAACCATCCGTTTCTTTTCCAAAGCCCTCGCCATGCAGGTCACCCTCGCGGATGCGGACGGCAGCTTCCGCGCCCTCAATCTCGGATATCTGCCCGTCCGTTATGTGGAAACTCCAGCCGGCCTGCTGGGTCTGCCTGCCAGGGAACCGGCCCAGCATCTGCTCACCGCTTTTTCCACGCCCGCCCTGCTCGACGCCGCAGCTCCTGGAAAACCATTCTCTTGGCTGCAGCGTGCCAATTCCACCGACCGGACCGGCGCAGAAAACCCGACTCCTGCTCCTGACAAATGGTTTTGGCTCCGGGACAAGGACACGGTCGGGATATCAACGCGGCCGCGCCGGGCCACCCTCCCCCTGCCCTTCACCCTGGGCCAATAGGTTTTCGGAACCCGTCCATGATCCCCGAAGCTACCACCCTGCCACGCCCGCGCTTTTTCTGGCCGGGGCTGCTCGTCGCGTTGCCCCTGCTGATTCTGGCGGGGTTGGCGGCGGTGGGGTTGCGCTCGCGCTGGCAGGCCCGTGGGGCTGAAGCGCAGGAGGAAGCCCAATGGATGGTGGACCGGACCGGTCGCGAGGTTGAAGCCATCCTCGCCGAAGCTATCCCGCGCCTGCAAGCGGTCCGGCTCTATCCTGCCCTCCCGGTGCCCCCGAACGAGGTTTCCCCGGCTTGGCTTCAGGCGGTGCAAGCCAAGGATCCAAAAGCATTCCGTCCCCTGCGGGACGCCACGGAACCCGCGTGGACGGAAGCCGGCCTTCCTGTCGCTGCCCTCGCCGCCTGGGAAGTCTATGCCCATGAACCCACTGCCGAAAATGCAGCGGCCCTCGTGGAAATCGCCACCCGACGCTGGCCGTCCGCCGTTTCCCCAATCATCCTGACCAAAGCCACGGAATGGGCGGGAAGCCAGGGACCGGTGCCGGGGATTTTGACAAACAGTGAAGCCGCCTGGCAGGCCAGCGAAGCCCGGCGGGCCCTCGTGCAGCGTTATCCTCGCCAATCGGATGGCGACGCATGGCTGGTGGATGGCGGCCAGCTTTGGCTCCTCCGCCGGACGCATGGGGAATCCTCCGTGGCCGATCCCGGCCCCGCATTAACCCGCCTGATGGAATCCGGACTGCAGCCCGGCCTGGCCCCTTGGATGACGCTGAGTCTTTGGAAAGGCGATCAACGGCTGGACCCGGAAAAAGGCACTGCGGCATCGCCCCACAAGATCCTGGCGGAGCATCGCGGCTTGATCAACGTACGGGCGGAACTGGCTGATCCTGACAAGCTCTACGCCCCGCTGCGCAGCGAAATCGGCTGGGCCGCCGGCCTCATCGGAGCCGCCACCCTCGCCGCCGGCAGTGGATTGTGGCTGAGCCGCCGCGCCCTCCACCGCGAGCAGCGGCTGCATTCCCTGAAAAGCCAGTTCGTCGCCAGCGTTTCACACGAACTCCGCGCGCCCATTGGCTCTGTCAGGCTGATGGCGGAAGCGCTGTCCTCCGGCACCGTGGAAGGCGAAGCGGCCCGGACCTTCCACTGCCTCCTCGCCCAGGAAGGCGTGCGGCTTTCCGCCCTGATCGAGAACGTGCTCGACTTCGCCCGCATTGAATCGGGCCGCAAATCCTACCAATTCGAGGAAACCGACCTTCCCGCCCTCCTCCGCGACACCATCGCCCTCCTCGAACCCCGCGCCGCCCCGCGCTGTATCACCCTCCGCCTCGAATGCGCCCCCCTTTCCCAAGTTCCGGAAGTCGATGCCCTCGCCCTCCAGCAGGCCGTCATGAACCTGCTGGACAACGCCCTAAAATTCAGTCCTGACCAAGGCGTCGTCACCATCACCCTGACAGATCTCGGCCTGCCAGGCTGGACCCTCGCCATCGCCGATGAAGGCCCCGGCATCCCTCCCGCCGAACACCGGCGCATCTTCGAACGCTTCCACCGCCTCGGCAACGAACTGCGCCGCGAAACCCAGGGCGCCGGCATCGGGCTCAGCCTCGTCCAACACATTACAGAAGCCCATCACGGCACCATCACCGTAAAAAACCGCACCCCGAAAGGCACCGAGTTCACCCTCCATTTCCCGTGGCCCAACAACAACCCATCACCTTGAGAGGAACATAACGGGCCACGGATAACACTGATAAAACGGATAATCACGGATATACACAAAATAGCAGTTTCACTTTGAAGCTGATTGGGAAGTTCTTCATAAATCCGTGATCATCCGTTTTATCAGTGCCATCCGTGGCCTGTCAGCAACCTTTTCAGGATAACTTTCCTTCCCAAATGTCCCGCCTGCTCATCATCGAGGATGAACCCGCCATGCGCACCGCCTTGGTGGAGACTCTGCGTGGCCTCGGCTACCGCACCAGTTCGGCCGCCACCGGCCCCGAGGGATTGGAAAAAGCCTGCACCGAAGAATCCGATCTGATCCTCCTCGATGTCATGCTGCCCGGCCTCGACGGCTACGCCCTCTGCCGCGAACTCCGCCAACGCGGCCGCCGCACCCCGGTGCTCATGCTCACTGCCAAAGGCTTGGTCGATGACCGGGTGGAAGGGCTCGAATCGGGAGCCGACGATTATCTGGTCAAGCCCTTCAGCATGAAGGAACTCACCGCCCGCGTGAGGGCTCTGCTACGCCGCGCCGCGCATACGGCTACCGGCCTGGAAACTCTGACACTGGGGGAAACGGTGTTTGATTTCAAAACCATGACCTGCCACCGCGGGAGGAGTCCCGTGCCGATCAACGCGCGGGAAATCCGCATGATGCACCTCCTCACCGAACGCCGCGGCGAACCCATCAGCCGCGAGACCTTCCTCGATGCCATCTGGGACTATAACGCCTGGCCCACCACCCGCTCAGTCGACAACTACATCGCCGCCCTCCGCGCCAAAATCGAAACCGACCCCGAATCTCCCCGTTGGATCCTCACCGTGCGCGGAGTCGGCTACCGACTCGCTCCGGACAAGGCGTGAATCAGGAATCGGCCCATCAGGGTTACCGGCATCTCAGCGGTTGTGGGAGTTCGCGATATTCTCCAGCAGCGCCCCGGCACAAGCTGCCGCGAATCCAGGTTCATTGACATTGCCGGCGTATTCCCGCACCGGAATCCCTTCACGCAGCCCTGATTTCAAGGCCCCGAACAGCGCGGCATCCGCGGCGGCATCGTGGAACGGGCCGCCCGGCACGCTCACCACGCTGATCCCGCCCAGCGGCA